>NZ_RHFJ01000014.1:0-70583 GCF_003718675.1 Marichromatium sp. AB32 | reverse complement strand
TCTTCACGTAGTCGGCGTGGCCGGGGCAGTCGACGTGTGCGTAGTGACGCGTATCGGACTCGTACTCGACGTGCGCGGTGGCGATGGTGATACCACGCTCACGCTCTTCCGGGGCGTTGTCGATCTGATCGTAGGCACGTGCCTCACCACCAAACTTGCGCGCCTGGTGCGTGGTGATCGCAGCCGTCAGCGTGGTCTTGCCGTGGTCGACGTGGCCAATGGTGCCAACGTTGACATGTGGCTTACTACGTTCGAATTTTTCTTTGGACATGAACGGCTCCCCGCATGTTTCAAATCGACCAGGCGCGCCTGGATGCGCGCAACCGTACCGAGAAATTGGAGCCCATGACCGGAATTGAACCGGTGACCTCACCCTTACCAAGGGTGTGCTCTACCATCTGAGCTACATGGGCAAAACTTGCTTTAAACGCGCTGCCAGCGCCTTAACTTCTTGGAGCGGGTGATGGGAATCGAACCCACATCATCAGCTTGGAAGGCTGAGGTTCTAGCCGTTGAACTACACCCGCAAGACTGGCGTACCAGCCTGCGACGCTCGCCTTCGACACAAGGCCGATCACCGCAGTGCCATGACTTGATCATGACGCCCGCCAACTAGCGGGAAACTTGGTGGAGGGGGGAGGATTCGAACCTCCGAAGGCTGAGCCGTCAGATTTACAGTCTGATCCCTTTGACCGCTCGGGAACCCCTCCAAAAGAGCTGCTCATTCTAGGCGTCGATTCAGACCCTGTCAACACTCTCTTGAAACTTTTTAACTCCGTCCCTGACCGTTTCTTTAACGTCCCAGACACTGCGGACTGATACTATGCTCGCGACAACGCCAGCAACGACGGGCCCGAGAGACTGAAACGATCAAATTCTACGGCCAGGATCGGGGGTCAATCCCCATCGCCAGCACCGGAGTAGCCCCTTAAGATACTCTCACTTCACCCCCGTACGCAACCCGATTCATCCAACATCAATTCAGTCAGACTCGGAGATCTCCCGATGGAAGTAACGATTTTCGGCAGCGGCTATGTCGGCCTGGTCACCGGCGCATGTCTTGCCGAGGTGGGCAACGACGTCCTCTGCATCGACGTCGACCCGGACAAGATCGACCTGCTCAACAGCGGCGGGGTGCCGATCTACGAACCAGGACTCGACGAACTGATCCGCAACAATCGCGAGGCCGGACGACTGCGCTTCTCGACCGACGCCGAGGCCGGGGTCAAGCACGGGCTCTTCCAGTTCATCGCCGTCGGCACCCCGCCCGACGAGGACGGATCGGCCGACCTGCAGTACGTGCTCTCGGTGGCACGCACCATCGGTCAGCACATGGAGGGCTACCGCATCCTGGTCGACAAGTCGACCGTCCCCGTCGGCACCGCCGACAAGGTCGCCGAGACCGTCCGCGCCGCACTCGCCGAGCGCGACCAGAGCATCGATTTCGATGTCGTCTCCAACCCCGAGTTCCTCAAGGAAGGCGCGGCGATCGAAGACTTCATGCGTCCCGATCGGATCATCGTCGGCACCGACAACCCACGCACCGCCGAGCTGCTGCGTGCGCTCTACGCCCCCTTCAACCGCAACCGCGACCGACTGATGGTGATGGACGTGCGTTCGGCCGAGCTGACCAAGTACGCCGCCAACGCCATGCTGGCGACCAAGATCAGCTTCATGAACGAGCTCTCGAACATCGCCGAGATCGTCGGCGCCGACATCGAGAAGGTCCGTGTCGGCATCGGCTCGGACCCCCGCATCGGCTACCAGTTCATCTATCCCGGCTGCGGCTACGGCGGCTCCTGCTTCCCCAAGGACGTGCGCGCACTCGAGCGCACCGCGCGCGGCGTCGGCTATGAGCCGCAGTTGCTGCAGGCGGTCGAGGCGGTCAACTTCCGCCAGAAGGAGCTGCTGTTCGACAAGCTCAAGGCGCAGTTCGACGGCGACCTCGCCGGGCGCACCATCGCGCTCTGGGGGCTGGCCTTCAAGCCCAACACCGATGACATGCGCGAGGCCTCGAGCCGGGTGCTGATGGAATCGCTGTGGGCGGCCGGCGCCAAGGTGCAGGCGTTCGACCCGGTGGCGATGGACGAGGCGCGCCGGATCTACGGCGAGCGCCCCGACTTGGTACTCGCCGAGGACGCCACCGCCGCACTGGCCGGTGCCGATGCGCTGGTGATCGTCACCGAGTGGACCCAGTTCCGCAGCCCCAACTTCCGCCTCATCCGCGACACCCTCGCCCGCCCGCTGCTGCTCGACGGGCGCAACATCCTCGATCCGCAGCAGGCCACCGCCGCCGGCCTGACCTATCTCTCGATCGGTCGCGCACCGGCCACCCCCGCCTGAGACATCCCGCCACGCGGTCGCGCACCGGCGCGACCGCGCCCTAGCCCACCGTCAGAAACGCCGACTCCAGGCGATCTCGATGTCGAGCTGCTGCATGTACAGGCTCCCGGTCTGGTCCTGGGTGATGCTCGGATTGGCGCCGTCGAGCTGCTCCTCCGGCATATAGGACACGGCCAGGGTGAAGCGGTCGCGGTCGCTCGCCTGATAGCTCGCCCCCAGCGTCAGGTGCCAGCGCACGGTCGCCGGGGTGAGGATGTTGAACAGAGCCATGGAGCCATCGGTGAAGTCGCTGTTGTAGCTCACCCCACCCATCAGACTGAGCCGCTCGTCGACGTCGTAGCGCACCCCGAACTTGAAGACATCCATGGTCTCCCAGCCGAACCCCACGCCATTGTCGCCACCGAGACAGTAGGAGGGCTTGGTGCCGGGCGCGAAACAGGCGGAGATGTCGCGCGCATTGGAGTTGGCGATGGCGTCGATGTCACCATAGAAGATGCGCTGGTAATCGAACGCCAGGGTCAGATCACGCCAGGGCCGGTAGCTCAGACCGAGATTGAGCATCGCCGGGATGTCGAATTCGCCACCACCGGCGAACAGCCCCTCGTAGTCGTCGAAATCGGTCATGTAGATGCGGGTGCGATAGGAGGCGCCGAGCGCCAGGCGCTCGTTCACCTGCCCGTACCAGCCCAGGTGCAGACCGGCACCATAGGACCACTCCTCACCGTTGTTGGTCACCCGGTCCGGGGCGACCGAGGCGCCACGGAAGGGCTCCAGGCCCTCGGCCTCGAAGCGCTGGATGGCGAACACCGGCGCGATACCCAGCGCTTGACGGCCACCGGCGAATCGATAGGTATAGGGGATCTCGATGAACAACTGCTCGAGGCTGACACCGGTCGGCGTGGTCGCGGTGAAGTAGCCACCGGGGTTGGCATTGTTGCCCGCCGGCGGCGGCGGCACACTCGGGTCGGTCACCGGCTGCGGCGGGTTGGTCGGCAGGAACAGCAACCCGCCCGGACTGGCGATCTGGCCGGCGCCCGGAACCCCGGCGAGCTGATCCGGCGCAGCGGCAAAGTTCTCCCACACCGCACGATCGCGATACCGGGTGTTCATGCCGCCGTTGCCGAAAATGCTGACCCCGATGGTCGCTCGCTCACCGAGCGGGCGGTTGTAGCCGAAGCTCGGGATCAGGAACCAGTCGGCATCGCTGTCATAGTCACCCGGGGTGACGAAGGGACCGGTCGGGAACCCCGTCGCCGGATCGACGGCGAAGTCGGGGTTGGCCTCATAGCCACGCGGCGACGGATGAAAGAAGGCGACGCCGATATCGAACCCCTCGCCGACGAAGGCCATGCCGGCGGGATTGGTGGCCGCGGCCAGACCATCCTGGGGGAGCGCGGTGGCGACCCCCGCCATCGCCTTGGAGCGCGCACCCCAGCCGTGCGAGAAATACCCATTGGTCGCCGACGCGAGCGTCGGCAGGCCACCCAACACCACCGACGCCACCAGGGCGCCTCGAAACGCTGAACCCATGCACTGCCCCTCCGTTGCGTGATCAGAGACGAAGCACTCGACGAACCGGCGGACTGCACACCCTGTACAGCGATCGAGCCGTCCTGGCACACGCCGAGCTCGTCGGCATCAGCGCGACGACGACCGATCAAGGGGTTGGGAGGGAATCCTGCTGGAACGATTGCGTTTTGTCAAAGACCGGCAATCATCGGCATGAGCGAGGAGAGCGTTCGCCCAGGAGAGCGGGCGACACCACCGACGGAGACGACGGAGAAGGGATCAGCGCCCGGCGTGCAGACGGTTCATCACCTGCTGGAAGCGCCCCTGCAACAGATCATCGAGGGCACGCTCGGTCTCGAACAGGGCATCGTCGATCGCCTGGCGATCGCTTCCCGAGGGCCGACCGAGCACATAGCCGGTCACCAGCGAGCGATCACCGGGATGGTCGATGCCGATCCGCAGACGCCAGAAATCACGCCCACCCAGGGCCGAGATCGAGTCGCGCAGACCATTGTGCCCGGCATGCCCGCCCCCCTGCTTGAGCCGGACCGCGCCGACCGGCAGGTCGAGTTCGTCATGAGCGATCAGGATGCACTCGAGCGGGATGTCGAAATAGCGCGCCACCGCAGCCACCGAGCGACCACTGTGGTTCATGTAGGTCGAGGGCTTGAGCAGGCGCAGGTCGCGACCACCGATCACGCAGCGACAGAGTTCGCCATGAAAGCGGCTCTCCGGGCGGAAGTCGACGCCGGCAGACCTGGCGATGGAGTCGACGAACCAGAAACCGACGTTGTGACGTGTCGCCTCGTACTGGGCCCCGGGGTTGCCCAGACCGACGATCAGACGAATGCCATCATTCGACATCTATGCAGGTCATTCCGTACAGAGGGACAGATTCAGGCATCGGAGAGATGCCCGGAAAAGAACAGAGACGCCTTGCGGGCGTCTGCCCCGGCGGCACACCGCCGGGGCCTGGAGACCGATCAGGCCTCGGCGGAATCCTCGCCCTCGGACTCCTCATCGGCACCACCGCGCGGCGCCTGGATGGCGACCACCACCTCGTCACCTGCGGCGTGGGCCAGCTCGACACCGGCCGGCAGCTGCAGCTCGGAGAGGTGGAGGATGGCACCAACCTCCATCGCGACCATGTCGATCTCGATGTACTCGGGCAGATCCTGCGGCAGGCAGCTCACCTCGACCTCGGTCAGCGAACGCGAGACCAGACCACCGGCCTTGACGCCGACGCAGCTCTCCTCGTTGAGGAAGTGCAGCGGCACGCTCATGCGCAGCTTCTCACCCTGGGTGACGCGCTGGAAGTCGACGTGCAGGATGAAGGGCTTGGCGGGATGACGCTGCAAGTCCTTGAGCACCACCGAGGAGGTCTCGTCACCGACCTGAAGGGTCAGCACGTGGGAGTAGAAGGCCTCGTGCTCGAGGTGCTTGAGCAGCTCGTTGTGCGGCAGGGTGATCATCTGCGGCTCCTGGTGGCCACCGTAGACGATGGCAGGCACCTCGCCGGCGCGACGCAGGCGGCGGCTCGCACCCTTCCCCACGGTTTCGCGCGGCTGCGCAACGATGTTGAAATCGACGCTCATCAGCGTTCTCCAGATCTATCAAGGGACTCAATGAAATACGCCGGGGTCCCGCGACCAGGACCCCGGCGCTCGGTGGCCACATGCTTGCGGCCGGGTCGCGCGCCAAGAGGGAGCGACGCGCGACACAAGGACTGACTCAGTCGACGAACAGCGAGCTGACCGATTCCTCGCTCGAGATCCGACGCATGGTCTCGGCGAGCAGCTCACCGATGCTGAGCTGGCGAATCTTCGGGCACTCGGCGGCCGCACCCCGCAGCGGGATGGTATTGGTCACCACCAGCTCATCGAGCACCGAGTTGGTGATGTTGTCGACCGCCGGCCCGGAGAGCACCGGGTGGGTGCAGTAGGCCGCAACCATCTTGGCGCCATG
Source organism: Marichromatium sp. AB32 (assembly GCF_003718675.1). NCBI lineage: Bacteria > Pseudomonadati > Pseudomonadota > Gammaproteobacteria > Chromatiales > Chromatiaceae > Marichromatium > Marichromatium sp. AB32. The sequence goes on along the minus strand of NZ_RHFJ01000014.1, from coordinate 64,766 downwards.
ATTCTTCAGCGCCTCGGCCGCCCGACACAGGGTGCCGGCGGTGTCGACCAGGTCGTCGACGATCACGCAGGAGCGATCGCGCACATCACCGATGATGTTCATCACCTGGGCCTCGTTGGCACGCGGACGGCGCTTGTCGATGATCGCCAGATCGGCATCATCAAGGCGCTTGGCCACGGCACGCGCACGCACCACGCCGCCGACGTCGGGCGAGACCACCATCAGATCGTCGTGCTTCTGGCGCCAGATGTCGCCGAGCAGGATCGGCGAGGCGTAGACGTTATCGACCGGGATATCGAAGAAGCCCTGGATCTGGTCGGCGTGCAGATCGACGGTGAGTACGCGATCGGCGCCCACCTTGCCGATCATCTTGGCCACCATCCGCGCACTGATCGGCACCCGCGCCGAGCGCGGACGCCGATCCTGGCGGGCATAGCCGAAATAGGGAATCACTGCGGTGACGCGCTTGGCCGACGCCCAGCGCAGGGCATCGACCATCACCAGCAACTCCATCAGGTGGTCGTTGGTGGGGGCACAGGTCGGCTGGACGACGAAGACGTCACGCCCACGCACGTTTTCCTGGATCTCGGCCATCACCTCACCATCACTGAACTGGCCGACGACGGCCTTACCCAGCGGGAGATTGAGGCGACTTGCGATTTCAGCCGAAAGCTCCGGGTTGGCATTCCCGGAGAAGACCATCATATGGCTGGCGGGCACTGGCATCTTCCTGTCTGCGCGACTGCAGAGCTGATATGGCTGGGGCGCCAGGATTCGAACCTGGGGATGCCGGGATCAAAACCCGGTGCCTTAACCGCTTGGCCACGCCCCAAAAGATGAAAGACGATGTTCGGTTTGATACGACGAGACGCGCAGTCCCTTACGCTCGGCCATGCCGACTCGACAGTCGAGCGTCGATATCTGCGAGTCGATCGAGCAGCGGAGAGCGATTGCAGCCGCGTGCCACGAAGCCGTCGATTCCAGCGGGGCGTTGCTCCCAGGCCGCGAGTGCCTGATCGCGCCCGGCAAATGCCGCGAACACACAGGCCCCGGTCCCGGTGAGCCTGGCCTCACCCCATTGGGACAACCAATCAAGGGCATCGGCAACCGCTGGATACTCGTCGCGGACGACGGGGAGGCAATCGTTGACGACATCCCCGCCTGTAAAGTCCGCAAGTTTGATCGGTTTCGAGTCGCGTGTCAATCGCGGATGCGTGAACACGGCCTGAGTCGACACCGAGCAGCGCGGCACCAGCACCAGGAACCAGGGCTCGGGGAGTTCGACCGGGGTGAGCCGCTCGCCGACCCCCTCGCCCCAGGCCGCCTGACCACGCACGAACACCGGCACATCAGCCCCCAACGGCAGCGCCAGCCGAGCCAGCGCCTCGGTATCGAGCCCAGTCCCCCAGAGCACGTTCAGCGCCACCAGGGTGGTCGCCGCGTCCGAGCTGCCGCCACCGAGCCCACCGCCCATCGGCAACACCTTCTCACAGCGGATATCGACCCCGAGCGCACAGCCGCTCGCCGCCTGCAGCGCACGCGCGGCGCGCACCGTGAGATCGGCCTCGGCAGCGACCCCGGGCAGCTCGCCATCGCGTCGCACCTCACCGTCCTCACGTACCCGGAAACCCAGGCGGTCGCAGCGATCGACGAACTGGAACACCGTCTGCAGCTCGTGGTAGCCGTCGGCACGCCGCCCCACCACCCGCAGCATCAGGTTGAGCTTGGCCGGAGCGGGCCAGACACTCCAGGCATCGTTGTCGGTGACGGCTTCGTCGATCATGGTTGCGACTCTCTTGGCTGCAGTTGGTTGTCATCGTCGGAGACGGTGCGCGAGGAGCGATGACGCTCGATCACGTCCATCAGATAGGCGTGCCCCGGATGCGTCTCGAGCGCCGTCTCCCATACCGCCCAGGCATCGGCATGACGGCCCAGCGCCCACAACACCTCGCCGAGGTGCGCGGCGATCTCGCCGTCATCGAGCGCGGCCAGGGCGCGCTCGAGATAGTCGAGCGCGGTGTCATAGTCACCGAGCCGGTAGTGGACCCAGCCCATGCTGTCGAGGATCGCCGGCTCCTCGGGCTTGAGCGCATAAGCGCGCTCGATGTAGTCGCGCGCCTCGCGATAGCGCTCGGTGCGATCGGCCAGGGTATAGCCCAGGGCGTTGAGCGCATCGGCATGCTCGGGATCGGCGGCGATGATCCGACGCAGATCCCGCTCGGCGAGATCGAGACGATCTCGTTCCACGGCATAGAGCGCGCGAGCATATAGCAGGTTCGGCTCGTCCGGGTAGACCTCGAGGGCCGCGGCATAGACCGTCATCGCCTGCTCGGGCCGATCGACCTCGGCAAGGATCTCGGCCTCGACCATATAGAGTGCAATGGCGTCCTCGGGGGTGCGATCACGCAGTCGCTGCAGGATCTCGCGGGCGCGCTCGAGATCCCCGCCGCGGGCCTCGATCAGGGCGATGCGGACCTGGGCATCGGTCTCGTTGGCATCGCCCACCCGGGCGTACCAGATGGCCGCCTGAGGGTCGCGCCCGGCGCGCTCCTCGGTCTGACCGAGATAGAAGGCGGCCTCGTCGCGTCGCTGCCCGGTGCCGTAGAGCCGCTCGAGATAACCGCGCGCGGAGTCGAGATCGTCGAGCTGCAAGGAGAGGATGCCGAGCGCGAACAGCACATCGGGCTGCTTGGGCTGATTGGCGAGCAGCCGCGCGAACACCTCGCGCGCGGTGCCGTATTCCTGATCGTCGACCAGCAGCTGACCGTAGAGCATGCGCAGCGCGGCATCGTCCGGGCTGTTGGCGACGAAGCCCTCGAGCAGGGTGCGCGCCTCCTCGCGCCGATCCTCCGAGAGCAGCAGACGGACCAGGAACAGCCGCGGCTTGTTCCAGTCCGGGCGCAGCGCCAGGGCGCGCCGGGCCGCCGCGTCGGCAAGTTCGAAGCGCCCGGCGCTGGCCGCCACCATCGCCAGCGACTGACGCGCCTCGGCGCTCTCGGGGAAGACATCGACCAGCGAGCGCATCAGCGCCAGACGGGTCTCCACGTCGGGGGCGCGGGCGACGATCGAGACCACCTGAGCATAGGCATCGGCGACCGCGTCGCCGGCCAGCTCGATGATCCGGCGCAGATGGTTCAGCGCCGCCCCCATGTCGCCGGCACGGATGCTCAGAAAGGCCGCGACCTGGTGGGCCGAGACCGCCTCCGGCGCAAGCGTCAGCCACAACCGGACCGCGCGCCAGGCGGCGGCGTCGGAGTCGGCGCTGATGGCGCTGCGCACCGCCAGCTCGGCCAGACGCGGGCTGCGCGTCAGCGTCGCCGCCTCCAAGTAATAGTGATGGGCCAGCGCCAGCTCGCCGCGCTGCGCCGCGACCTCGGCGGCGAGCACGGCGAACACCTGCTCGGCATCGGCGCCCGCGGCCGGTGCGGCGGCGAGCGCGCTGAACGGCCAAACCAGCGCCAACCCGAGCAGGCTGGCGGAAATCGGCTTGAGAGGCATCGAGGACATGGAGGCTTCCAGGCACTTGGCATCTGAATGTGGACTCTGCCGGCGCCGCGGTCGATAACCGGGCGCGGCGCTTGCGCGCGACGCCGACGGGGCACTATTGTGCATCACGATGCGCCAGCGGCGCGCAACCGGTGAGGGCCAACCGTGGCGCCCATCCCCCGACGGCCATAAACCGTCGAGACGACTGCGCCAGGTCAATCCGCATCCGTTTTTGCAACGCCTGAAGGGTGGACGGCATTGGTCCAGGGCGGCAAAAAGTTGCTACCATGTTGCTGCTTGCACCCATTGGATGCGCAGTCTATCGGTGGCAGGAACTCGGACGTAAGCCCTTTGAGATGATGCGACCGTGACGCCCCATGGGGCCGGGCCGGCGCCGGCAGCAACGACGGCAGCCCGACCTCTCCCATCGCTGAGCGAAATTCCAAGACAGATACCGATATGAAGCTGCTTGTTCTCGGACTCAACCACAAGACCGCCCCGGTCGACATCCGCGAACGGCTGGCGTTTGGTCCAGACATCATCGCCGGAGCCCTGCGTGACCTGACCGGATGCCAGGACGTGAGCGAGGGGGTGATCCTCTCCACCTGCAACCGTACCGAGCTCTACTGTGCCATCGAGGACGGCGCCGAGCTGTCCGTGCGTCACTGGCTCAGCCAGTTCCACGGCATCGAACTCGAGCGCATCGACCCCTTCATCTACGCCTATGCCGAACGCGACGCGGTCACCCACCTGCTGCGCGTCTCCAGCGGTCTCGACTCGCTGGTGCTCGGCGAGCCGCAGATCCTCGGGCAGGTCAAGAACGCCTACCAGACCGCCAAGGACTGCGGCGCCACCGGCAAGCTGCTCGGTCGGCTGTTCCAGCACACCTTCTCGGTGGCCAAGACGGTCCGTACCGAGACGGCGATCGGCAGCAACCCGGTCTCGGTCGCCTTCGCCGCGGTCAACCTCGCGCGCCAGATCTTCAGCGACCTGTCGCAGCAGACCGCGCTGCTGATCGGCGCCGGCGAGACCATCGAGCTGGCCGCCCGTCACCTGCACAACAACGGCATCGGCCGCATCATCGTCGCCAACCGCACCGTCGAGCGCGCGCACGAACTCGCCGCCCAGTTCGATGGCTTCGCCATCGCCCTGACCGAGATCGCCGGCCACCTCGCCGATGCCGACATCGTCATCGCCTCCACCGCCAGCCCGCTGCCGGTGCTCGGCAAGGGTACGGTCGAGCGCGCGCTCAAGAAGCGCAAGCACCGCCCGATGTTCATGGTCGACATCGCCGTGCCACGCGACATCGAACCCGAGATCGCCGACCTCAACGACGTCTATCTCTACACCATCGACGACCTCAAGGAGGTCATCGACGAGAACCTGCGCTCGCGTCAGGCCGCCGCCGAGCAGGCCGAGGAGATCATCGCCTTCCACACCGAGGAGTTCCTCGCCTGGTTGCGCTCGCTCGACGCCGCCGGTCTGATCCAGGACTACCGCCTCCGTGGCGAGGCGCTGCGCGACGAGGTGCTGGCCCGTGCGCTGCGTCAGCTCGACGCCGGCAAGCCCCCGGCCGAGATCGTCAAGTTCCTCGCCCACACCCTCACCAACAAGCTGCTGCATGCGCCCAGCTCGCGGCTGCGGCAGGCGGCGCGTGACGGTGATGCGGAGATCCTCGAGGCGGCCAACGAGCTGTTCCAACTCGACACCAACAACCGTACCGCCAATTCATGAACCCATCGATCCGGGGCAAGCTGGAGCGTATCTCGGATCGCTTCGACGAACTCATGGCGCTGCTCGCGGACGCCGAGACCCAGGCGGACACCAACCGCTTCCGGGACCTCAGCCGCGAGTATGCCCAGCTCGATCCGCTGATGGCCTGCTATCGGCGCTATCTCGAGGCCGAGGACGACATCGCCACGGCCCGCGAGATGCTCGCCGATGCCGAGATGGCCGCGCTCGCCCGCGAGGAGCTGGCCGAGGCCGAGGCGCGCTGCGCGGCACTCGAGCCCGAGCTCATCGCGCTGCTGATCCCGCCCGACCCCAACGACCGCTGCAACGCCTTCCTCGAGGTCCGCGCCGGCACCGGCGGGGCCGAGGCGGCGCTGTTCGCCGCTGACCTGATGCGTATGTACATGCGCTATGCCGAACTGCTCGGCTGGCGTGTCGAGCCGATCTCCGAGAGCGCCGGCGAGCTCGGCGGCTACAAGGAGGTGGTGCTGCGCATCAGCGGCAGCGGGGTGTTCTCGCGGTTGAAGTTCGAGCCGGGCGCGCACCGCGTGCAGCGCGTCCCCGAGACCGAGTCGCAGGGACGGGTGCACACCTCGGCCTGTACCGTCGCCGTGCTGCCCGAGGTCGAGGCGATCGACTCGATCGAGATCAACAGTGCCGATCTGCGCATCGACACCTATCGCGCCTCCGGCGCCGGTGGTCAGCACGTCAACAAGACCGACTCGGCGATCCGCATCACCCACCTGCCCAGCGGCATCGTGGTGGAGTGTCAGGAGGAGCGTTCGCAGCACAAGAACCGCGCGCGCGCCATGTCGCTGCTGCAGGCCCGGCTGCTCGCCGAGGCCCAGGCCAGCCAGACCTCGGAGCAGTCCGAGTCACGCCGCCTGCAGGTCGGTAGCGGAGACCGCTCCGAGCGTATCCGCACCTACAACTTCCCGCAGAACCGGGTCACCGACCACCGCATCAACCTCACCCTCTACAAGCTCGACGAGGTGATGGCCGGGGCGCTCGATCAGGTCATCGAGCCGCTGCTCACCGAATACCGGGGTGAGCAACTCGCCGCGATGATGAGCGGCGCCTGAGGGTGGCCCGAGCGCCCTCCCCCGCCACCTTCGCCGAGCAGCGCACCGACGAGACCCTGACCCGCGCCGCTGGCGCACTGGCTGCACTCGCCGGCGCGGCGGCCCGGCTCGAGGCCGAGCTGCTGCTCGAGCAGTGCAGCGGCTGGTCGCGCACCAGCCAGCGTGCCTGGCCCGAGCGCCCGCTCGATGCCGCCACCGCCACGGCCTTCGCCGCGCTGCTCGGACGTCGACTCGACGGCGAGCCGATCGCCTACATCCGCGGCACCCAGGCGTTCTGGACCCTCGAGCTCGACGTCACCCCGGACACCCTGATCCCGCGCCCGGAGACCGAACTGCTGGTCGAGACCGCGCTGGCGCGCGGCCCGGCGGGCACGGCCACCGTGCTCGACCTCGGCACCGGCAGCGGCGCGATCGCCCTGGCCCTGGCCAGCGAACGCCCGCGCTGGCGGATCACCGCCACCGACCGCAGCAGCGCGGCGCTCGCCGTAGCACGCGCCAACCGCGACCGCCTGGGACTCGACGTCGACCTGGTCGCGGGCGACTGGCTCGGGGCCGTCGCCACCGGGAGCTGCGACCTGATCCTCAGCAACCCGCCCTATATCGACGGCGACGACCCCCATCTCGACCAGGGCGACCTGCGCTTCGAGCCCCCCGGCGCGCTGACCCCGGGAGCCGACGGGCTGGCGGCGATCCGCGCCATCCTCGCCGATACGCCGCGCTGTCTGCGTCCCGGCGGCTGGCTGATGGTCGAGCACGGCTGCGACCAGGGCGCTGCGGCGCGCGCGCTGTTCGGCGGCGCCGGGCTCGTCGAGGTCGCAACCCTAGACGACCTCGCCGGACTCGACCGGATCACGCTCGGGCGCCGCTGATCGCGGCGCAGGCTGACCCTCTTCCATCCCCAACCGCCGCGCCGCGGTCTCGCGCATCCACTGCTCGACCCGCGCGCTGAGCCGCTCGGGATCACCGTCGCCACAACCGATCGGCGCCCCGATGATCAGCCGGATACGCCCGGGGCGGCGCAGCAGCGAGCGCGCCGGCCAACAATGACCGGCATCGTGCACCATCGGCAGCACCCGCACCCCGGCCTTGCAGGCGAGCTTGGCACCACCGCCGTTGAACCGCCCGATCCGCCCCGGCGGCTGGCGCGTCCCCTCGGGATAGATCACCACGCTGATGCCCGCGCGCAGCCGCTCGCGCCCGACCCGGAGGATGGTCTTGAAGGCGTTGACCGGGCGGCCGCGATCGATCGCGATCGGCTTGAGCAGCGCCAGCCCCCAGCCGAAGAAGGGCACCCACAGCAGCTCGCGCTTGAGCACCGTGGCCTGCGGCGAGACCAGCAGCTGCAGATAGAAGGTCTCCCACTGGCTCTGGTGATTGGCCATCACTACCACCGCCTCGCCGGCGGGGATGTGCTCGCGCCCCTCGACGACGATCTCGATGCCGTTGAGCCGGCGCAGCAACCACATGGTGGCGCGCGACCACAGGTTGACGAAGCGATAGCGCTGCGCGAAATCCATCCAGGGCGCCAGCAGCAGCGAGATCAGGCTGTGGACGATCCCCATCAGGTTGTAGAGGACGAAGAACAGGAGGCTGCGCAGCCACACCCCCAGGTCGGCCTTGTCGTTGTACATCGGCAAATCCGCTCCCATCTCTCGGACAGCAGGTCTACGGCCATCGCACCCGGCAGCACGCCCGGAATCAGGCCCTGCGCGCGCCGCCGACGCGACATCGTCACCCGTCGGAACAGGCGACACGCGGCCCGATTATAGCCACCGCCGCGACCGACCGGTCCGCCCGGGTTGATTCTTTCGCAACCACGACTAGCATTGGGCAGCCACTATGGACAGCGTCGACGTCGACCGTATCAAGGAGCGCGAGATCCCGTTCCAGGAGTTGCATCCGAACCCCGATCAGGCCGCGACCGCCGCGGCCTTCCTCGCCGAGGTCGAGGGCGTACTCGCCACCGAGGCGCTCTCGCCCTGTCTGCTGCGGGTGCGCTACGACGTGCTCCAGCTCACCCTGCAGGAGATCGACGAGGCGCTCGGCGAGCTCGGGTTGCATCTCGACAACGGGCTGCTCCCCAAGGTCAGGCGCGCGCTCTATCACTACACAGAGGAGACCCAGCGGGCCAATCTCGGCTACCCCAGGTGCAAGGGCAACTGTCTCAAGCAGGTCTTCGCCAAGCGCTACGCGCAGATCGAGCACGGCTGTCGCGACCAGCGGCCCGAGCACTGGCGCCGCTATCTCTGAGTCGCCACGACACCCGCCCGGGCCGGCCCGCAGCAGTACCATGAACCCGCATCCAGACCCACGCTACAGCCGCCAGATGCTGCTCCCCGGCTTCGGCGAGGACGGTCAGCGACGCCTGCGTCAGGCACGCGTGCTGCTGATCGGACTCGGCGGCCTCGGCTCGCCGATCGCCATGTATCTGGCCGCCGCCGGTGTCGGCGAGCTGCGCCTGGCCGACTTCGACGCCGTCGACCTCTCCAACCTGCACCGCCAGATCGTGCACGACAGCACCACCGTCGGCCGACCCAAGGTCGACTCGGCGATGACCCGGCTGGCGGCGCTCAACCCCGAGGTCGCGCTGGTGCCACTCAAGGGCAGCGCCACCGCCGCCCGGCTGCCCGAGCTGATCGCCGACGTCGATCTGGTGATCGACGCCTGCGACAACTTCGCCACCCGCTTCGCCATCAACGCCGCCTGCATGAGCGCCGGCATCCCCCTGGTCTCGGGCGCGGCGATCGGCACCGAGGGCCAGGTCAGCGCCTTCTCCGCTCGTCCCGGCGGCCCCTGCTACCAGTGTCTTTATCCACGCGAGGTCGGCGAGGAGGAGGGCTGCGCGGTGCGCGGCGTGCTCGGACCGGTGGTCGGCATCATCGGTGCCACCCAGGCCACCGAGGCGATCAAGATCCTCACCGGCATCGGTGAGCCGCTGTTCGGTCGGCTGCTGCTGCTCGATGCGCTGCGCATGCAGTGGCGCAGCCTGACCCTCCCCCCCGATCCCGACTGCCCGGTGTGCGGCGGGCACGGATGACCAGCAGGCCGCCTCGCGCGGCCCCGCAGCCGGAGACCCCTCAGATGCGATTCGCAGTCAGCCCCGACGAACTCCGCCGCGCCAAGGTGCCGCACGAGCTCTTTCTCACCAACTTGATCGGCAACCACATCCTGATGACGGTGGCCATCGGCGGCATCGCCGGCAGCTTCCCCTGGCTGCTGGCGCTGATCCCGACGATCTCCTTCGCCATCCTCGGCTTCATCCTGTGGCGGGCACGCCGCGCCCGCGGGCGCGACCCCTGGTACGTGATGTGTCACTGGCAGGTATGCGCGCGCCGCAGCCGGATCTTCCTGACCATGCTGACACTGCTGGTGGCGAGCGCGACCCTCGGCTGGGTCGGCTACACCTATGGCGGGATGATGAAGGAGGCGGTGTGGGCGCTGGTCGCCGGCACCGGCATCCTGCCGGTGATGGCGACCGTGCTGGTGCTGGTGATCGTCGAGTCCGACGCCCTCTACCACGCCCACGAGGCGCGGCTACCGGCCTGGGTGGTGGCGCGCCATCCCGCCCCGATCGCACAACAACGGATCGAGGGCGAGGCTCAACCGAGCGCGTAGTCGAGCACCAGCCCGACGAACACCGCCATGCCGAAGTAGTTGTTATTGAGGAAGGCGGCAAAGCAGGGGTCGGGCTCGCGCGCGCGGATCAGCCATTGCTGATAGAGGGCCAGCCCGGCGGCGGCGGCCAGCCCGAGCAGGTACCAGCCACCGCGCCCGGTGGCCATACCGACCCACAACAACAGCGCCAGCATGATGAGCTGCAACAGCCCGATGATGACACGGTCCCAGCGCCCGAACAGGATCGCGGTGGACTTGACCCCGATCTCGAGGTCGTCCTCGCGATCGACCATGGCGTACTGGGTGTCGTAGATCAGCGCCCAGATCAGGGTGGCGACGAACAGCACCCAGGCATAGAAGGGGATGGTCCCGGTCACCGCGGTGAAGGCCATCGGGATCGCCCAGCCGAAGGCGGCGCCGAGGAAGAGCTGCGGCAGATGGGTATAGCGCTTCATGAAGGGATAGAGCGCGGTCAGCGCCACCGCCACCACCGACAGCGCGATCGTCTGCCAGTTGAGCAGCAGCACCAGGCCGAAGGAGGCCAGACAGAGGACGATGAACACCCCCAGCGCCTCGCCCGCGCTCACCAGGCCGGTGGCCAGCGGGCGCTGGTTGGTGCGCCGCACATGACCGTCGAAGTCGCGATCGGCATAGTCGTTGATCGCGCACCCGGCCGAGCGCATCAGCACCACCCCGAGGACGAAAATGAGCACGATCGACCACGGCGGCTGCCCCGCGCCGGCGAACCACAGCGCCCAGAGCGCGGGCCACATCAGCAGCAGACTGCCGATCGGCCGATTGAACCGCACCAGCAGCATGTATCCATGCAGCCGCTCACGCCAGAAGGCGGGACGCAGCGCCTTGGCTGTTACCTCTTGAAGACTCATATCGCAGGTCGACTCTCACCTGATTCGTGACATTGGCGACGATGCCCCCGTCGGTACGACAGAGGACGGGACGGTCGGCAGGGGTCGCGACGAGGCGGCCACGGGAGACGGGCCCCGGCATCGTCCGCAGGTGGAGCGATTATCGCACAGCCGCGCCGGGGGCGATCGATGCGGCTCAGGCGCGACCGTAGTCGACGCGATCCCCGAGCCAGCGACGCACCAGCGGCTCGAACAGCCCGCGATGGCTGCTCAACACCAGGTCGGCGGCCTGCTGGGCGGCGGGCAGCAGCTGCTGGTCGCGCAACGGGTCGGCGATACGGAACTGCACCGCACCGGTCTGGCGGGTGCCCAGCACCTCGCCGGCACCGCGCAGCGCCAGATCACGCTCGGCGATCTCAAAGCCGCTGTTGGTAGCGCGCAGGATCCCCAGGCGCTCGCGCGCCACTGCCGAGAGCGGCGCACGATAGAGCAGCAGGCAGTGGCTCTCGACCGCGCCGCGCCCGACCCGGCCACGCAGCTGATGGAGCTGGGCGAGCCCCAGGCGCTCGGGGTTCTCGATGATCATCAGACTGGCGTTGGGCACGTCGACCCCGACCTCGATCACCGTGGTCGCCACCAGCAGGTCGAGTTCGCCCGCGGCGAAGGCGGCCATCACCGCCTCGCGCTCGGCGCCACGGATGCGCCCGTGCACCAACCCCACGCGCAGCCCGCTGAGGCGCTCGGCGAGCTGACGCGCGGTCTCCTCGGCGGCCTGGCACTCGAGCACCTCCGACTCCTCGATCAGGGTGCAGACCCAGTAGGCCTGACGCCCCTGGGCACAGGCCTCGCGCACCCGCTCGATCACCTCGTCGCGGCGGGCATCGGGCACCGCCGCCGTGGTGATCGCCTGGCGCCCCGGCGGCAGGGCGTCGATCACCGAGAGATCGAGGTCGGCGTACATGGTCATCGCCAGCGAGCGCGGGATCGGCGTGGCGGTCATGATCAGCTGGTGGGCCAGCGCCCCCTCGCCCCCGCCCTTCTCGCGCAACCGCATGCGCTGGTGGACACCGAAGCGGTGCTGCTCGTCGATGATCACCAGCCCGAGCTCGGCGAAACGCACCTCGTCCTGGAACAGCGCATGGGTGCCGACCACCAGTCGCGCCTCGCCCGAGGCGATGCGCGCCAGCAGCTCGGCGCGCTCGCGCCCCTTGTGACGACCGGTCAGCCACAACGTGGTGATGCCGAGCTCGTCGAGCCAGCCCCCGAGGGTACGGTGGTGCTGCTCGGCGAGCAGCTCGGTGGGGGCCATCAGCACCGCCTGATGTCCGCACTCGATCGCCTGCAGCGCGGCGAGCGCGGCGACCACCGTCTTGCCGGCGCCGACATCGCCCTGCAACAGCCGATGCATCGGTCGCGACAGCGCGAGATCGGCGGCGATCTCGCCGACCACCCGTTCCTGCGCCGGGGTCAGCGAGAACGGCAGGCGCGCACGCAACCGCGCGCGCAGCGCACCGTCACCGGCGAGCGGCGGTGCGACCTGCGTCCCCTGAGTCTCGCGCAACTGACGCAGACTCGCTTGGTGCGCCACCAGCTCCTCGAAGGCCAGGCGCTGGAAGCTCGGGTGACGGCGCTCGACCAGCGCCTCCAGGGTCGCCTCGGGCGGCGGGCGATGGAGATAGCGCAGCGCCTCGCTCAAGGTCGGCAGACCCAGAGGGTCGAGCACGCTGGCAGGCAGGCACTCGGCCGGGGCGCGGGTCTCGAGCAGCGCCAGGGCCTGCTCGGTGAGTCCGCGCAGCGACGCCTGGTTCAACCCCTCGGTGGCGGGGTAGACGGGGGTCAGTCCGGGCTCGAGCCCCTCCTGCCCGGCGCCCTGGATGCGATACTCCGGGTGCACCATCTCGAGGCCGCGCGGTCCTTGACGGACCTCGCCATAGCACGACAGCCGTACCCCCGGGCGCAACGCCGAGACCTGTTGACTGCCGAAGTGGAAGAAACGCAGCATCAGCGCACCGAGTCCACCGTCGGTGAGCCACACCTTGAGCGAGCGGCGCCGCCCGAGAGCGATCCCGGCCTCGCCGATCTCGGCCTCGACCAGTGCCTCCTGGCCGACCCGCAGCTCGGCGAGCGGCACCGCGCGACTGCGATCCTGATAGCGGGTCGGCAGGTGCAGCAACAGGTCCTGGACGCTGTGGATACCGAGCCGGGTCAGGCGCTCGGCCACCCGGGGCCCGACACGGTGCAACCGCTCGACCGGGATCTGGTCGAGCGCCTCGGTGTCGTCAGGCTTGTGATCTGGTACGGTTTGAATCAAGGCGCTGCTGTCTGCTCTAATCGCCGCGCGGGCCCCGTACATGGCGCCCGTCGCTGTACGGCGCCGCGACCCCACCTTCGTCACTGGACCCGGAGACCAGCAGCCCCTCGCCGATGATCGAACAATACCGCCTCAGCATCGCGACCCGGGGTCGCGGCACCTACGAGATCACCGACGCGGTTCAGCAACGGGTGTGCCAGAGCGCCATCGTTACTGGACTTTGCCACGTCTTCGTGCATCACACCAGTGCCTCGCTACTGCTGTGCGAGAACGCCGACCCCTCGGTCCGGCACGATCTGGAGCACTTCCTCGCCCGGCTCGCCCCCGACGGCGACCCGGTCTATACCCATGCCGCCGAGGGCCCGGACGACATGCCGGCGCACCTGCGCGCCATCCTCACCAAGATGGACCTGACCCTCCCGATCAGCGACGGACGCTGCGCGCTCGGCACCTGGCAGGGGGTCTATCTCTACGAGCACCGCACCGGCGCACAGCGGCGCCGACTCACCCTCCCCCTCAACGGGGTCTGAGACGCGCTCAACGCCCGGCCAGGGCCGCGCCGTGACGGGCACGGACGGCCGCGGCGAGCTGGTGCACCGCCATGGCGTAATAGGTACTGCGGTTGTAGCGGGTGATCACCCCGAAGTTCTCGAACCCCACCCAGTACTCGGTGCCACCGCGCGCATCGAGCGCCAGCAGGCTCAGCCGCCCCCGTCCCGGCACGCCGTCGAGATCGACCCCATGGGCACGCAGCGCGGCGCGGCTGTGGGCGCTGGTGAAGCCGGTCTTGAGCGCGCCGATCCCCTGCCCCGCGCTCACCCGCACGCGCATCGTCACCGGCGCGCCGGCGCGCCAGCCGTGGGCCTTGAAATAGTGGGCGACGCTGCCGATGGCGTCGGTCGGGTCCCAGAGATCGCGCACGCCGTCGTCGTCGAAGTCGACCGCGTAACGCTGGAAGCTGGTGGGCATGAACTGTCCCAGCCCCATGGCACCGGCATAGGAGCCTTGCGGCTTGCGCGGATCGACCCCGGACTCGCGCGCCATCAGCAGGAAGGCCTCGAGTTCGCCGGTGAAGTAGTCGGCGCGGCGCGGATAGGCGAAGGCGAGCGTGGCCAGGGCATCGAGGGTGCGGGTGGTACCGACATAGCCGCCGTAGCGTGTCTCGACCCCGAGGATGGCGACGATGTACTCGGGCGGCACGCCGTAGCGCGCCCCGGCACGCTCCAGGGTGGCGGCGTGGGCGCGCCAGAAGCGCACGCCGCCGGCGATGTTGTCGGCGGTGACGAACTTGCCGCGATAGCGCGTCCAGGCCCCGTTCGGCGCCCGCTTGGCGCGCGGCGCCTGACGGTCCATCAGCTCGATGATCCACTGCTCGCGGCGCGCCTCGGAGAGCAGCCCGGCGAGCACCTCGGGGGCGAAGTCGTGCTCCCGCGCCATGCGTGCGACGAAACGCGCGGCCGCATCGCTGGCGGCGAAGTCGCCGCGCACCTCGGCGTCGGCCGCCACCGGCAGGACACCGCTGGAGAAGGGGTCGAGGGCGACGCGCTGCTGGGCGCTGGCGCTGCAGCCGGCGACCAGGACCGGCACGCAGAGGGCGAGGACGAAGGCGATGCGATGCATGGCAGACCCGGTTGATGGCTGAGGTTGAAGGAAAGGAATGGACTGGCGACCGATCGCGCCGCGGGCGCTACCGCCAATGGTATGCCAGGATCGCGCGAATACCATTCGCGTTGGCGCCGGGCGGTTCAGTCGGCCAGGGCCATCACCGCATCCATCTCGACCCCGGCCCCCTTGGGCAGGGCCGCCACCCCGACCACGGCGCGCGCCGGATAGGGCTCGGAGAAGTATTCGGTCATCACTTGGTTGACCACCGGGAAATGACCGAGATCGGTGAGGAAGACATTGAGCTTGACGATGTCGGCGAGGGTGCCGTTGGCGGCCCGGGCAACCGCCGTGAGATTGTCGAAGACCCGCCGCACCTGGGCCTCGATGTCGCCCTCGACCAGGGTCATGGTCTCGGGGACCAGCGGGATCTGGCCCGAGAGATAGACGGTATCGCCGACCCGCACCGCCTGCGAGTAGGTGCCGATGGCCTGGGGGGCCTGATCGGTGGAGATGACGCGTTTGTTCATCGAAGGACCTCAGATGCTCAGGATGGCGCCGACGGGCGTCGGGGATGGCCCACGAAGCGGCGTAAATCGTTATAATCTCAGCCTTGTCGTTCTGGGATCAACCGTCATGCCTGCGCTCTACGAATCGAACATCTCCACACTGCCGCTGCTCGGTCGCGGCAAGGTCCGGGACATCTATGCCGTCGGCGAGGATCATCTGCTGGTGGTCACCAGCGACCGCCTCTCGGCCTTCGACGTGGTGCTCCCGCAGCCGATCCCGGGCAAGGGCGAGGTGCTCACCCGGGTCTCCAACTTCTGGTTCGAGCGCACCGCCGACCTGATCCCCAATCACCTCTCCGACATCCCGGTCGAGGCGGTGATCACCGACCCCGAGACACTCGCCACGCTCGGCGAGCGCGCCATGGTGGTACGCCGCCTCAAGCCGCTGCCGGTCGAGGCGATCGTGCGCGGCTACCTGATCGGCTCGGGCTGGAAGGACTATCGCGCCACCGGCGCGGTGTGCGGCATCGCCCTGCCCCAGGGCCTGCGCCAGGCCGACCAGCTCCCGGAGGCGATCTACACCCCCTCGACCAAGGCCGAGATCGGCGATCACGACGAGAACATCGACTTCGCCCGCACCGTCGAGCTGCTCGGTCGCGAACTGGCCGAGCAGGTGCGCGACACCGCCATCGCCATCTACACCAGCTGCGCGGCCTATGCGCGCGAACGCGGCATCATCATCGCCGACACCAAGTTCGAGTTCGGACTCGACGAGGCGGGCCGGCTGCACCTGATCGACGAGGTGCTCACCCCCGACTCCTCGCGCTTCTGGCCGGCCGACGAGTACCGCCCGGACACCAGCCCGCCGAGCTTCGACAAGCAGTTCGTGCGCGACTATCTCGAGACCCTCGACTGGGACAAGACCCCGCCGGGGCCGGAGCTGCCGCAGTCGATCATCGACCGCACCGCCGCCAAGTATCTCGAGGCCGAGCAGCGCCTGACCGGCGCCTGAGTCCGCCCTCCCCGGGGGTGATCCCACACCCCCGTCGTCCAAGCCCAGCCCCGACCAGCGGGGCACGAAAAGCTGACCTAGGCCGGTATCACACACCTTGTCGATGGCCGGGAGTCGACTAGCATTAGAATCAACGGGGCAATTGTCAGTGGCCCGTGCCCACCGATGATTCATCAGGGGGCAAGCCGTCGAACTGCACGGTGAGCGGTCGGCATCCAGGGGCGGAACACCCTCGACCAGCGTGGCGAACACGGCAGGCCAGGAGCATTGGTGGCACGAGCCGTGTCGTGTCAACGAAGGAGAGAGGGCGATGACCAGTCGAATCCGCACGATCGCGATGATGGGGCTCCCGGCCCTGCTGGTGCTCGGTGGCTGCGGGCAGCAGGATCGCGTCACCTACGAGATGCACATCCAACCACTGCTGGAGACCCATTGCGTCGAGTGTCACCTGCCGGGCGGCGCGGGCGCCGAGGCCAGCGGCTTCCAGGTCGTCTCCTACGACACCCTGATGAAGGGCACCAAGTTCGGTCCAGTGGTGGTGCCGGGCGATGCGCTCTCGAGCAGCCTCTACCGTCTGCTCGCCGGCGAGGTCGATCAATCGATCCGCATGCCCCACGGCAAGGATCCACTCGCACCGGAGCAGGTCGCGCTTGTCGAGACCTGGATCGAGCAGGGCGCGCCCGAGCGCTGACCCCTCCAGTCCGGCTCGCCGCAGGCGCGCACGGGACCGGGCCTCAGGCCCCCACCCCATCTTGAGCACATGCGCCCGTCCCCACCGGACGGGCGTCTCGGGGTCCCGCGAGGGGCCCCTTCGTCAATGGAGGGATATGGATGAGACTGGCCCGCAACCTGTTTGCCATCTTCGGGGTGCTCTGTCTGCTCGCCATCGGCTATGGCGCCGCACGACTGGCGCCGATCCTCGCGACCTTCGACCCCGGCGCACCCCGGGTCTATGCCGAGTTCGGCCAGCGTCTGCTCGCGACCGGCGACCCCGGCATGGCGATGATGTGGTCGGTCCCCGTCGAAGAGGGGCTCGCGACCGAGGACGTCGTCGACTCGCTCAAGAGCCTCGCCGTCTCCAACAACCTGCTGTTCGTCGGCGAATCGCCCTTCTATCAGCAGATCGAGGCGATCACCGGCGAGCCCTATCGCTATGTCAACTTCCTCTCCTTCTGCGACGCCCGGGTCGGGCGCCAGATGCTCGAGCACCGCAACGAGTACAGCGGCTTCATGCCCTGTCGCATCGCCCTGGTCGAGGACGCCGAGGGACGGCTACACCTCTACAGCATGAACCTCGACCTGCTGATCCACGGCGGTCGCCCGCTCCCCCCGGAGCTTGAGCAGTCGGCCACGCGGGTGCGCGACATCATCTGGAGCATCATGCAGGGGGCGGCGGTCGGCGAGTTCTGATCCACGGGGACGGATTTGACCTCCATCAAGGGGCGATCGACGAGAGCGGACGAGACTGCGCCCGTCCCCGCCGTCAGTGACGCGGGACAGGTCCCGTCCGCCCACAGGAGATCGCCCCATGTATTGCAACCAGTGTGAACAGACCTTCCGCAACAGCGCCTGCGTGAACTCGCCCGGCACCTGCGGCAAGGACGCCGACGTACAGTCGCTGCAGGAGACCCTGCTCTACGGCCTCAAGGGGATGGCCGCCTACGCCCATCACGCACGCCGCCTCGGCCACCACGACGAGACCGTCTCGGCGTTCATCGAGGAGGCGCTGTTCGTCACCATGACCAACGTCAACTTCGACCCCGAGGCGCTGCTCGACTACTGTCTGCGCTGCGGCGAGATGAACCTGCGGGTGATGGAGCTGCTCGACGCGGCCCATGTCGAGACCTTCGGCGCCCCCGCCCCGAGCCGGGTGCGCGAGGGCACCGCGGCCGGTCCCGGCATCCTCGTCACCGGCCACGATCTGCTCGATCTCTGGGAGCTGCTGTGCCAGGTCGAGGGCACCGCGATCCGCGTCTACACCCACGGCGAGATGCTCCCCGCGCACATGTACCCGAAGTTGCGCGATCATCCCAACCTGGCCGGTCACTACGGCGGCGCCTGGCAGGATCAGAAGCGAGAGTTCGCCGCCTTCCCCGGCCCGGTACTGGCCACCACCAACTGCGTGCTGATCCCGCCCGAGCAGTATCGCGACCGGCTCTACACCATCCGCGCCACCGGCGTCCCCAACGCCCGGCGTCTCCCCGATGGCGACTACTCGGCGCTGATCACCGCCGCCCTGACCTGCCCGCCCTGCCCCGAGGCGCCCGCCGGCGAATCGACCATCGGCTTCCACCGCCAGGTGCTGCTCGATCAGGCACCGACCCTCGTCGAGGCGGTCAGGTCCGGCGCGATCAGCCACTTCTTCGTCATCGGCGGCTGCGACGGTGCCGAGAAGGGGCGCAACTACTTCACCGACTACGCCCGCGCCACCCCGCCGAACTCTTTCATCCTCACCCTCGGCTGCGGCAAGTACCGCATCCGCGACCACGACTACGGCGAGCACCTGGGGCTGCCGCGGCTGCTCGACATGGGCCAGTGCAACGACGCCTATGGCGCCATCGCCGTCGCCGCCGCGCTGGCCGAGGCCTGCGATTGCGGCATCAACGACCTGCCGCTGACCCTGGTGGTGAGCTGGTTCGAGCAGAAGGCGGTGGCGGTGCTGCTGAGCCTGCTGCATCTTGGCGTGCGCGGCATCACCCTCGGCCCCAACCCGCCGGCCTTCATCACCCCCGGTGTGTTCGCGATCCTGCAGCAGCGCTACGACCTGCGCCTGACCGGCCAGGACCCCGCGGGCGATCTGGCGCGCGCGCTGGCCGCGGCCTGAGGGTCACTCCGGCCCGAGCCCAGGCTCGAGCGCGGCGAGTTCGACCAGCCGGGGGCGATCGAGCAGGGTCACATGACGCCCCTCGAGCGCGATCACACCGGCATCGACGAACTGACGCAGCGCCCGCGACAAGGTCTCGGGCTGGATCGACAGACGCGAGGCAAGCACCCCCTTGGGGACCTCCAGGCGCAGCGCGCGCCGCTCCGGCGGCAGCCGTTCGAGCAGATAGCGCGCCAGCCGACCGCTGGCGGTGTGCAGGGTGAGATGGTCGATCTCGCCGATCAACCCACGCAGCCGCTGGCTCAGCGCCCCGAGCAGCAGGAAGCAGGTGTCGACCGATTCGCGCAGCATGGCGGCGAAGTCGGCCGCGTCGATCGCGATCAGCTCGGTCGGCGCGAGCGCGCTGGCGCAGACCGGATAGCTCGGGCGGTTGAGGAACATCAGCGCTTCGGCGAAGGTCTGCCCGGGGGAGACGATCTCGATCACCTTGCGCGCGCCATCGGGCGCGAGCCGGTAGAGCTGCATCTGCCCGGCGCATACCAGGAAGAAACGCTCGGCCGCGTCGCCCTGGAGAAACAGCGACTGCTCGGCGGCCAGGGTGAGACGGGTGGTCCGCGCGGCGACCCGCTCGAGCTGCGCCGGTTCGAGCCGCGCGAGCAGGGGCGCGGCGCGCAATGACTCGATGATCTCGCGTTGCGACACTGTCCATCCCCAAGGTTTCGACCGTTCGTCGTCCATGCTAGCGCAGCCGGGCAGGCGACGCAGGCCGGGTATACTCTGGGAGACGCGCGCCGAGCGGCCGCATCCGTGGGGCGCAGCGCCAGCCGATCGCGTCCCGAACGAGAACCCCGCAACGAGACCCAGACATGCTCACGATCTTCTTTGGCGACATCAAGCACGGTCGTCTCTCCCGCCTCGCCTATCTCGGCTGTCACGCCGCCCTGATCGCCCTGCTGGTGCTGGCCAGCTTCGGCCTCGCCAAGGGGCCCGAGGACTCGGCGCTGATCGCCGACATCAAGCTGGCGGTGCTGGTCGCCATCGCCGCCGTGCTGCTGGTCGCCCAGGCCAACATCGCCGCCAAGCGCATCCGTGACGCCGGGCTGCCCGGCTGGTGGATACTGCTGTTGATCGCGCTGCTCAGCCTGATGATCGGGGCGCTGTTCGGTCACGAGCTGATCGCCGGTCTCGATCTGCTGCTGCTGCTGCTGCTGCTGGTGCTGCCGACCGAGGCATTCGGTAGACGCGAGGCCTGAGCCACGCATCGCACCCGCTGGTCCGGCGCGCTACAATGGTGCCCCGACCAGCCTCGGACACCGTCCCCGATGAAAAGGCCGTCGCCCTCCCTCCTGCTCGTCCTCGCGCTCGGCGGCGCGCTGCTGCTGTGGTGGTACATCAGTCGACCCGGACCGCCCCGGGTCGAGTTGGTCGCGGTCAGCGAGGGCGCCATCGAGCGGCTGGTCGCCAACACCCGCGCCGGCACCGTCAAGGCCTGTCGGCGTGCCCGACTCGCGCCTAGCCTGGGCGGTCAGATCGCCCGTCTCGAGGTCCACGAGGGCGATCGGGTGGGCGCCGGCGAGCTGCTGCTCGAACTCTGGAACCGCGACCTCGTCGCCCGTGTCGAGCTCGCCGAGCGCGAGGCCGAAGCGGCCACGGCCCGCGCCCGCGCCGCCTGTCTGCACGCCGAGCAGGCCGGGCGCGAGGCCGAGCGCCAGCGCCGGCTCGATACCCGTGCGATGACCTCGGAGGAGGCGCTCGACCGCGCCCAGACCGCCGCCCGCGCCGGCGCAGCCGAGTGCGAGGCGGCACGCGCCAACGCCGAGGTCAGCCAGGCCCAGATCGGGGTTGCGCGCGCCGAGCTGGAGCGGACCCGGCTCGTCGCCCCCTTCGCCGGAGTGGTCGCCGAGGTCTCGGGCGAGCTCAACGAGTACGTCACCCCCTCGCCGCCGGGCATCCCCACACCCCCTGCGATCGATCTCATCGACGACGCCTGCTACTACATCTCCGCCCCCATCGACGAGGTCGACGCCGCGCGCATCGCCCTCGGGCTGGAGGCGCGGATCACCCTCGATGCATTCGGCGATCGGGTCTTCGCCGGGGTGGTGCGCCGCATCGCTCCCTATGTCTTCGACCAGGAGAAGCAGGCGCGTACCGTCGAGATCGAGGTGGTGATGACCGAACCGCCGACCGACACGCCACTGCTCGCCGGCTACAGCGCCGACGTGGAGATCGTGGTCGAGCGCCGCGAACAGGTCCTGCAACTGCCCACCGCGGCGATCCAGGCCGGCCTCACGCCAAGCGTGCTGTTGTTCGATCCGACCAGCGGACGACTGCAACGACGCGAGATCCGCATCGGGATCGAGAACTGGGAGCGCACCGAGATCCGCTCCGGTCTCGCGCCCGGCGACCGCGTGGCGCGCACGCTCGGCGGTGAGGACGTGACCGACGGCGCTCGTATCGAGCCGGCGCCATGATCGCGCTCCGGGGGATCAGTCGCAGCTTCCGTGTCGGCGAGCAGCAGGTGCGGGCTCTGCATGGGGTGGAGCTGGATATCGACACTGGCGACTATGTCGCCATCATGGGCCCGTCGGGATCGGGCAAGAGCACCCTGCTCAACATCCTCGGTCTGCTCGACCGCCCGGACCAGGGCCGCTACCGGCTCGACGACATCGAGACCACCGGCCTCGACGAGGAGGCGCGCGCTGCGCTGCGCGGCAACCGCATCGGTTTCGTCTTCCAGTCCTTCCACCTGATCCCGCGACTGAGCGCCGCGGAGAACGTCGAGCTGCCGCTGATGCTCGCCGGCATCGCGCCCGCGGCGCGAGGCGAGCGAGTCGCCCAGGCGCTCGACCGGCTGGGGCTGACAGACCGCGCCGACCACCGTCCCGACCAGCTCTCCGGCGGCCAGCGCCAGCGCGTGGCGATCGCCCGCGCCACGGTGATGCAACCGGGGCTGCTGCTCGCCGACGAACCCACCGGCAACCTCGACCGACGCTCGGGCGATGAGGTGATCGCCACCCTCGAGGCGCTCAACGACCAGGGCGTCACCCTGGTGGTGGTCACCCACGACCCGGTCGTGGGCGGACGCGCCGGACGGCGCATCGACATGGAGGACGGCGGCATCCGTGCCCACTGACGGTCCACACCGAGGCCTCTGCATGGACGCACGTGCACCAGGACGGCAGGATTCGCCCCATCGCACTTCGCGATCCCAGGCAACACACCTGTACCAGGCACCCTCGCCATGCCCATGCCACTGCAGTCGCTGAAGCGCCTGCTCGAGACGCCACAGCGCTTTGCTCGGGACCCGCTGCTGTTTCGTCGCGCGCAGCTGCTCAACTTCACCCTGCTCGCCCTCATTGCAGTGATGACCATCGCCGCACTGTTCAACCTCATCGTCCTCGGCAACTCGACGCTCGCCCGGATCCAGCTGGCGATGGTGGCGACCATACTGCTGGCGCTATGGCATTTTCGCCGTCGCGCCAGCCTGCAGGGTCCGGCGTGGCTGGCCTCGTCTTGCGCCGGCGCGATGCTGCTGTACCTGATCATCCAAGCCAAGGGGGATAGCACCCCCTACCTGATGCTGTTGCTCTACCCCTTGTTCGCCTACCCGCTGCACGGCCCGCGTGCCGCCACCCTCGCCTATCTGGTCTTCGTCGCCGCCGTCCTCGCCGTCTTCGCCTACGACTGGCTGCACTGGGACGTGCTCAACCCCGCCAGGAAGCTGTTCAATACCCTGGTCACACTGGTGGTCGGCGGTGGCATCATCTACTACTACGAGCACACCCGCGAGGAGACGCTCAACCGGATACGCATCCTGTCGATGACCGACCCGCTCACCGGTCTCTGGAACCGCACCATGTTCGACGAGATGCTCGCGCGCGAGATCGCCAAGACCGGTCGTCATCAGCGCTGTTTCTCGCTGATCCTGCTCGATCTCGACCACTTCAAGCGGATCAACGACACCCTGGGACACGATGTCGGCGACGCGGTACTGCACGAGTTCGCGCGGCTGCTCGCCACACGCACGCGCGCCAGCGACAGTCTGGCGCGCTGGGGCGGCGAGGAGTTCGCGCTGATCCTGCCCGACACCTCGCGCCGTCAGGCCGAGCAGCTCGCACGCGACCTGCTCGGGACCGTCCGCGCACACCGTTTCCCCCGTGCCGGACGGGTCACCGCAAGCCTCGGGGTCGGCACCTTCTGTCCCGGCAACGACCGCGCGACCTTCTTCCGCGCAATCGATCAGGCCCTCTATCGCGCCAAGCGTCAGGGGCGCGACCGCTATGCCATGACCGAGGACGACCAGGCAGCCGACTGATGCGCCCCCGCGACACCGCCACCACCGCACTGCGCGCGCTCGTCGCCCACCCCGGCCGCGCCGCGCTGACCCTGCTGGCCGTCGCCCTCGGCTGCGCGGCGGTGGTCGTCCTGTCGGGGATCGGCGATGGCGCGCGCCGCTTCGTGCTCGACGAGTTCAGCCAGCTCGGCACCCGGCTGCTGATCGTCGTCCCCGGGCGCAACGAGACCACCGGGGGCGCACCACCCCTGCTCGGCGAGACCCCACGCGACCTCACCCTGGACGACGCCCTGGCGCTGCTGCGCGCCCCGGGGGTCGCGCGGGTCGCCCCGGTAGCGATGGGCGAGGCCCCGGTGTCGACCGGGGCGCTGGCGCGCGAGGTCGGCATCCTCGGCACCACCGCCGACTATCTCGCCATCCGCGAACTGACGCTGGCCGCCGGGCGCTTTCTGCCCGTCGCCGATCCCGAGCGCGCGGCGCCGGTGGCGGTGCTCGGCGCGACCCTGGCGCGCGAGCTGTTCGGCACCGCCAGCCCGCTCGGGCAGCGCATCCGGATCGCCGACCGGCGCTTCCGGGTGATCGGCGTGCTCGCCGGCGGCGGTGTGTCGCTGGGCACCGACATGGCCGACCTGGCACTGATCCCGGTGGCCTCGGCCCAGGCGGTGTTCGACAACCCCGGGCTGTTCCGGGTGCTGGTCCAGGGGCGAGTCGGCGCCGATCTGACGGTCACCGCCGAGCAGATCCGTGCCATCGTCCGCGACCGCCACGAGGGCGAGGACGATGTCACCGTGATCACCCAGGACGCGCTGCTCGGCACCTTCGACCAGATCCTCTCGACGCTCACCCTGGCGGTGGCGGCGATCGCCGCGATCAGCCTGGTGGTCGCCGGGGTGTTGATCATGAACGTGATGCTGGTGTCGGTCTCCCAGCGCAGCGCCGAGGTCGGGCTGCTCAAGGCGCTGGGGGCGAGCGCGGCCCAGGTGCGCGCGCTCTTCCTCACCGAGGCCCTGATACTCGGTGCGCTCGGCAGTCTCGCCGGGCTGGGGTGCGGTCACGCCCTGCTCTGGCTGATCGACCGCCAGCTCGCCGGGTTCACCCTCGCCGCGCCCCTCTGGGCGAGCCTGGCGGCGGTGCTCACCGCACTGGGCAGCGCGCTGGTGTTCGGACTGCTGCCGGCACGACGGGCCGCGCGGCTCGATCCGGTCGCGGCGCTCAACGGTCGTTGAGGCACGGAACGATGCGCACCACGGACCTGATGCGTTATGCCCTGGGCGCGGTCGGCGAGCGCCCCGGTCGCAGCCTGTTGACGGTGCTCGGGATCGCCATCGGGGTCGCCGCGGTGGTGCTGCTGACGGCGATCGGCGAGGGCGTGCACCGCTTCGTGCTCGCCGAGTTCAGCCAGTTCGGCACCAACCTGATCGCCGTCTCGCCGGGACGCACCACCACCCTGGGGATGTCCGGGGCGCTGGTCTCCAACGTCCGGCCACTGAGCCTGGAGGATGCCCGTGCGCTCGCGCGTCTCCCCGAGGTCGAGGCAGTGGTCCCCGTGGTGCAGGGCAATGTCGCCGTCGAGCACGCCGGGCGCAGCCGCCGCACCACGGTGTTCGGCGCCGGTCCCGGGGTCCCCGAGATCTGGTCGATGCGTCTGGCCAGCGGTCGCTTCCTCCCCGAACGCGGCGCCAATCCGCCGGCCTTCGCGGTGCTGGGGGCGGAGCTGGCGGTGCAGCTGTTCGGCCAGCACTCGCCGCTCGGCGCCCGTATCCGCGTCGGCGGCGAGCCCTATCGGGTGATCGGGGTGATGGCGCGCAAGGGCCAGATGCTCGGCTTCGACCTCGACGACACCCTCTACATCCCCGCCGAGCGGGCGCTGGCACTGTTCGACCGCGACAGCCTGATGGAGATCGACCTGCTCTACGACCGTCATGCCGACAGCGCGGTGGTGGCCGAGCGGGTGCGCACGCTGCTGATCCGTCGTCATGGCACCGAGGACTTCACCATCACCACCCAGGACCAGATGCTCGCGGTACTCGGGTCGGTGCTCGGCGCGCTGACCACGGTGGTCGGGGCGCTCGGCGCGATCTCGTTGCTGGTCGGCGGGATCGGCATCCTCACCATCATGACCATCGCCGTCGGCGAGCGTCGGCGCGAGATCGGGCTGCTGCGCGCGCTCGGCGCCGGACGCGAGCAGATCCGCTGGCTGTTCCTGCTCGAGGCGATGCTGCTGGCGCTGCTCGGCGGACTCGTCGGACTCGCCATCGGCGCACTGGTGGTGGTGCTGCTCGGGCTCGCACTGCCGGGGCTGCCGCTGCAACCGGCCTGGGACTTCGTGTTGCTGGCCGAGTGCGGCGCACTGCTGCTCGGGCTGGTCGCCGGGGTCGTCCCGGCGCTGCGCGCGGCGCGACTCGACCCGGTGCGGGCACTGCACGAGCAATGAGCCGCGCGGGTTGGACGGAAAGGGGAACTGGGGTTAGAGTCGCCGAAACACTCGGCGGTGGAGCACGATGATGCCGACCCCAGCACCCGCACAACCGCTTCGCGATCCAGCCGCAGCCCTTGCCAGCGTGGGCGGCGACGCTGAGCTCGCCCACGAGCTGTTCTGCGCCCTGCGCGCGGAGCTGCCGGCCGAACTCGAGGCGCTGCGCGCCTGTCGAGCCGAGAGCGACTGGCCGGGCCTGGCCGACTACGTCCATCAGATGCGCACGGTCATCCGCTACTGTGGCGTACCGGCACTCGATGCCGCACTCGACGCGCTCGAGCGCGCCGCTCGCATCGGTGACGCCCTGCGCATCGATCACGATATCGAGCAGGTCGCGACCCAGGCCGGACGACTGAGCAGCATGCCGGATCGGGAGACGATCGAACACGGATAGAAAGCCAACCAAACCGCACTCGACCTCCCCCCGCCAGTCTCCCTCCTCGCCCGCTCCAGGTGCACCCTTTTCCGCTCCCGCCGACGCCTCAGAGGCCCCGGCGAGCCAACAGGCACGGCCCGGCAATCAGATTCTCTGATAGCGAAAACAAAGATTTAAATGAAACAAAATCCACGAGCGGGTTGATTCGTGGTGTCAGCCCTGTAGGATAAAACCCTCTTCCAGTCGGGGCCACCCCGACCATCATCCGGCGGCATCCAGCTGCCACTTCGAGTGCGCAATCGCGCTGTTTTCAGTGAGCGCCCCCTGTATACCAGGGTGTATTCCGGCGCCAGAAGAAGACCTCTCGTGTATCGCCATGCCGTGCGCCATCTCCGCACTGGCCACTGAATCGCCACCCCGCGAGGCGTACACACGTCATCACCACCGACCCGAGCAGGCCCAGGAGCGACGCCATGTACAACCCCACGCATACCCAGCAGGACTATGGCAACGACCCGCTTGCAGTCAGACACACCGATCACTACCAGGCCGAATACATCCAGTCCTTCGTCGAGAAGTGGGACCAGCTGATCGACTGGGACGGACGCGCCCAGAGCGAGGGCGACTTCTTCGTCCGGGTACTGCGCGAGCACGGTGCGCGCAAGGTGCTGGATGTGGCCACCGGCACCGGCTTCCACTCGGTCCGGTTGCTCAAGGAAGGGTTCGAGGTCACCAGCGCCGACGGTAATCCCAACATGTTGGCCAAGGCCTTCGCCAACGCCCGCAGCCACGGCAAGCTGCTGCGCACCGTGCAGGCCGACTGGCGCTGGCTCAACCAGGACGTCCACGACTATTACGACGCGGCGATCTGTCTCGGCAACTCCTTCACCCATCTGTTCGACGAGCGCGACCGCCGCAAGGCACTCGCCGAGTTCTACGCCACACTGCGTCACGACGGCATCCTGATCATCGACCAGCGCAACTACGACGCCCTGCTCGATCACCAGGTCGCGCCCAGCCACGACTTCTACTACTGCGGCGACAACGTCCGCGCCACCCCCGAGCACGTCGACGACTCGCTCGCCCGCTTCCGCTACGAGTTCCCCGGCGAGAACGTCTTCCATCTCAACATGTTCCCGCTGCGCAAGAACTATCTGCGCCGGTTGCTGCACGAGGTCGGCTTCCAGAAGGTGACCACCTACGGCGACTTCAAGGAGACCTATCGCGAGGATCAGCCCGATTTCTTCATCCACGTCGCCGAGAAGCGCTATCGCCAGGAGGACGAGAACGCATGAGCGCACCCTACTCCGAGGTCGTCGAGACCGCCCGCAACTATTACAACAGCGAGGATGCCGACAACTTCTACTTCCACGTCTGGGGCGGTGAGGACATCCATATCGGCATCTACCAGCATGCCGACGAGGCGATCGCCACGGCCAGCCGCCGTACCGTCGAGCGCATGGCGACGGTCGCCGCGCCCATCACCCCGGAGACCCGGGTGCTCGACATCGGCTCGGGATTCGGCGGCGCGGCGCGCTATCTCGCCGCCACCTTCGGCTGCACGGTGACCTGCCTGAACCTCAGCGAGAAGGAGAACGCGCGCAACCGCGCGATGAATCGAGAGCAGGGACTGGAGGATCGCATCGATGTGCGTGACGGCAGCTTCGAGTCGATCCCGCTCGCCGAGACGAGCGTCGATCTGGTGTGGTCGCAGGACGCCATCCTGCACAGCGGCGAGCGCGAGCGGGTGATTGCCGAGGTGGCACGGGTGTTACGCCCGGGCGGGCGCTTCGTCTTCACCGACCCGATGCAGACCGACGACTGTCCGTCAGGGGTGCTGCAGCCGGTGCTCGAGCGTATCCATCTCAGCACACTGGGGTCATTCAGGTTCTATCGTACGACGGCCATGGACAACGGGCTCGAGGAGGTCGAGATCATCGATCTCACCGAACAGCTGGCGGTTCACTATAGCCGGGTCGGGGAGGTGCTGGAGAGGTCGCGCGAACAGCTGGCAGGGAAGATCTCGGCGAATTATGCCGCGCGCATGCAGGACGGTCTCACGCGCTGGGTCGAGGCGGGGCGCGCCGGCTATCTGCGCTGGGGGATCATGCACTTTCGTAAACGCACCGACTGAATCGGCTCACATCCGACGGGCATGGGCGTCGGGAGAACAGCGGATCGGGTGACGGGCACCCGATCCGCGCCCTGATCGGCCCGGGCCCCAGGGGCCGGGCCAGGATCAGGCTCAGACCGGGTTGACGTTCTCGGCCTGGGGGCCTTTCGGGCCCTGGGTGACCTGCATGGTCACCTGCTGACCCTCGAGCAGGGTCTTGCGGCCACCAGCGCCATTGATCGCGCTGTAATGCACGAAGACGTCCTTGCCGCCTTCACGCGCAATAAAACCGTAACCCTTCTCGTCGTTGAACCACTTAACCGTCCCGGAAACCATTTCGCCTGGCATATCAACCTCATCACAATATAAAGCACCGGCATTCATCTCGCCGGTATTGCTAAAAATCCGCGTCCCGCACGCAATTACGAGCGCGGCTTCATCACCCTGTCACGGACAGGATGACGAATCGAACGGGAGCCACGCAGGCATCCCGCAATCGGTGGCGACACCAGGTGTCGCACCATATCCGTTATCGACCCGTGTCGATGAACGAGACCAGGCTTCCGCGGCGTGCCGAGCGCCACACACCACTCAGTGGCGTGCGAAATGCCGTTCGGCATACCTCCACGAGCACGGACGACCTGTCATCACACACTGATGACCATGGCTGTCCTGACCGGGGGAAGGGGCATCATCGTGACCGAGCATCAACCGTTCGGCAGCGACGCTCACACAGAGCGGCAGTCGCTTTCGCGGTGATCTCAAGGCCCGTGGCCCCATGCGATTGATCGGGCGGTATTGGTTCCGAGCGGGACGACCACTGGCCACCTAGGGCGGCACTGGGCCGGTTCGCCGGGCCCGCGGCCAAGATGACCGTCAACCCGACACCGGACTCCGACTCCATGGGGTCCCGCGTAACTATCCTTCCATCAAGCACACGCATCCGGCGTATTCGTTCTCGAGGTGATGC
This sequence comes from Marichromatium sp. AB32, assembly GCF_003718675.1. NCBI lineage: Bacteria > Pseudomonadati > Pseudomonadota > Gammaproteobacteria > Chromatiales > Chromatiaceae > Marichromatium > Marichromatium sp. AB32. The sequence continues at coordinate 35,499 of NZ_RHFJ01000014.1, read as the reverse complement.
GTCCTGCATCACCAGTGCTTCTTCGTCATTATGCGATTCTATTTGGCCAGTGTAAACCGGAGAACGTAATCGCAACATGGGCGTTCGCCGTCATCCCTTTTGCACCGTTTCATTATCACCACATCATCACCAGGACCACTCAGGCAACACGGCCAGCGGCTGTCATTGCTATCGGGACGAACATGATGGATACACCTCGCCTGTTCCACGCAAGACGACAGCCATGCGGTCGGGACAACGAGCGTTGGGGGAAATGCGATGGTGATCGGCGGTGATACCGCGAGTGGGGGAAATGCGACGGAGGCGGCCTTCAGTAAAGCGGAATCGAAATTCTCATGCTGGCTAGTGTAACCCTGAATCCCGCCCTTGGCGACGAAAATCTGCGTCTGGCGCACCGCACGCTCAGGATTCGATGAAGCTCGACTCGGACTCGATGCGTTGAACCGCCGGGTACATCAGGTCCTGATAGGGCATGCTGACGAAGTGCCCCTGGATGGCATCGACCCCGGCGCTGAACAGCATCGGCAGCAGCCGGGCGCTCTCCACCGCCAGCGCGATCACCTGGATGTCGCGGGCATGGGCGCAACCGACCAGACGGTCGAGATCCCGCTGTTCGACCTCGCCCTCGACCAGACCACGGGTGATCCTGCGGTTGAGCTTGACATGGGTCATCAGCCCGCCGTGACGCTCGAGAAAGCGACAGTCGCCGACACCGGGGTCTTCCAACAGGAGACCATGACGATTGAGACGCAGCAGCTCGGCGAGTTGCTCCACCCCCTCGGGTTCGCGCACGAAGGCATCGCGATGGAGCTCGACCACGATCGAGCCCGAGGAGATACGCGCCGCCGAGGTGAAGCCGCCGATGGCCTTGATCAGGGCGCGCGAACGCAGGGTCTCGGTAGCGAGGTTGACGAACAGCATGGCATCGGCGCGACCGGCACCTTGCAGCTCCTCGAGGATGGTCAGCGCCCGCCGGTAGATCCACAGATCGATCTTGCCCATCCAGCCCGCCTCGGCGATGGTCGGCAGGAAGTCGCCGGGCAGCATCAGCGCCCCGGACTCGTCCTTGAGCCGCACCAGTGCCTCGAACTGACTGCGGGCCCGCTCGGGCGCCTCGAGCGGCACGATCGGCTGGAACTCGAGGGTCAGACCGCCCTCATCGATCAGCGACTTGATCCGCAACTGCTCGGCCGACAACCCGGACTCGTGGACGGTGGTTTCGGCGACGAACTCGGTCTGGGGCTCGGAATCATGGGTCGCGGCCTTGCTCAGGTCGGTGATGGTCGGGATCACCACAGCACGCCCTCCTCGCCGCCCCTCACGACTGTCGGCATGCCCCGGCGCCACCCCCGGCGATGCGGTCTCGACCTGCTCGAGCATGCGCAAGCGCCGGCGCAGCACGGCATTGCCGAGTTCGCGCTCGCAGACCATCAGCAAGTGGTCGGTATCGCCCTTCATCACCACATCGGCCGCGCCCCACCGATAGCCCTCGGCCGGCGAGAGCTGGCTGTCTCTGGGCTTGATCAGCACCACCGATGCATCGAGGACGTCACCGATCGTATCAAGACGCTCATCGAGGGCCAGATCGAAGAAGGACCCGGCCTCACACAACACCAGATCCCAGTGTCCCGGTTCGCTCAGGGCCTGATCGAGCGACGCCTGATCACTGGCCGCGTTCAGCGCAACCTTGACCCCCCGGCGACCGAGCAACGCAGGGATGCGTAGCTTGAAGGGTTCGGGGTCCACACACAGGATGTGCTTTTTCTCGATCATCCAAGGTCCATTGGTGAGTGGTTGCGCCAGCAGCGAGTCCAATGCGCAAAAATAAGTCGAGCACAGAACTAACGCAACCCCAAAGGATCGACCGCGCCAGCACAACACCCCGTCCCGAGCTGAATCGAAGGCGTCAGACTCCTGTCGAATCACAACGCCAGACGGCCGTCACCGGCAACATCGGGCATCCCCGCCTAGACCTCAGCGGTCGCAATCATCTTCGGCCGCTTGCGGATCCGCTCCCAGACCAATTCGTGGAAGAAATAGGCCACGGTGTTGATCATCGGCTCGACCAGGGCGATGGCGCCGCCGACGACCCAGCTGCCGGTCATCACATAGGCCACGGTGAAGGCCACCGTCATGTGCACCGCGCCGAAGGTGAGTGTCTTGATCATGGTCGCTACCCTCCTCGATTACCTTGAGGACAAGCATAGACCCAGACCGCCTCTAAATGAAATAGATTCTCATTTACACCCCAATAGGCATGGACGATCACGCCCCGGCCCGGCGCTCAGCGCCCGGCCTCGACGAGGAGACAATGGACACGATGCGTCGCACTGACCGCCCGCCCCTCGGGATAGGCCAGGGCGCACCCGGGGCGTGCCTCGGGGCAGCGCGGATGGAAGTGACAGCCCGGCGGCGGCGCACTCGGCGAGGGCATGTCGCCCTCCAGACGCAGGGTACGCCGCTCGGCCCGGGGGTCGGCCACCGGCACCGCCGAGAGCAGCGCGCGGGTATAGGGATGACGCGGACGCTCGAGGATCTCATCGACCCTTCCCCGCTCGACCACCCGGCCCAGATACATCACCGCGACCTCGTGGGCGAGATAGGCGACCACCGACAGGTCATGGGTGATGAACAGATAGGACAGACCGAGACGGGCCTGGAGATCCTTGAGCAGGTTGAGGATCTGCGCCTGCACCGAGACGTCGAGCGCGCTGGTCGGCTCGTCGCAGACGATCACCCTGGGGTCGACGGCGAGCGCGCGGGCGATACAGATGCGCTGACGCTGCCCGCCGGAGAACTCGTGCGGATAGCGCTCGACGGCCGCACCCGGCATCCCTACCAGCTCGAGCAGCTCGGCGGCGCGGCGCAGCCGCTCCGGGCGGGTGCGCGCCAGCCCCAGCGCTTGCAGCCCCTCGCCGATCACGTCACCGACCAGCATGCGCGGATTCATCGAGGCGTGCGGGTCCTGGAAGATGATCTGCAGGTCCTTGCGGAAGCGGCGCATCCGGCGATGGCCGAGCCCAGCCAACTCGTGGCCCTGGTAACGGATCGAGCCGGCGGTGGGCGCGATCAGCTGCAGCAGCGCCTTGCCGGCAGTGGTCTTGCCGCAGCCGGACTCGCCGACCAGCGCCAGGGTACGGCCCGGGCGCAATTGCAGTGACACCCCGTCGACCGCGCGCACCTGCCCGACCACCCGGCGCAGCACCCCACGATGGATCGGGAAGTGCACCTTGAGATCGGCGACCTCGAGCAGCGGGGCCGCATCCTCCCCGGCGGGCGCCTGCTCACCCTCCGCCACCGCAGGCGCGGCCACGGTGGCGGCGTCGACCTGGTCGGCGTCCCACAGATGGCAGCGCACCCAGTGCCCCGCCCCGGCCTCGTGCCAGGGCGGCAACTGCTCGGCGCAGCGCGCGAGCGCGCGCGGACAGCGCTCGACGAAGCGACAGCCGGTGAACGCGCGATCGAGCGGCGGCACCCGCCCGGGGATGGCCGCAAGCCGCGCGCCGCGCTTGTCCGCCGTCGGCAGGCTGTCGAGCAGCATGCGGCTGTAGGGGTGCGCGGGCGCGGCGAAGAAGGCGGCGGTGGTTGCCGTCTCGACGATCTCGCCGGCATACATCACCGCCAGCCGCTCGGCGGTCTCGGCCACCACCCCGAGGTCGTGGGTGATCAGCAACACCGCCAGCCCGCTTTGCTGCTGCAGGGTCTTGAGCAGGCCCAGCACCTGCGCCTGGATGGTGACATCGAGCGCGGTGGTCGGCTCGTCGGCGATCAGCAGCTCGGGATCACCGGCGAGCGCCATGGCGATCATCACCCGCTGTTTCATCCCGCCCGAGAGCTGGTGCGGATACTCGCGCGCGCGCCGCTCGGGGTCGGGGATGCCGACCGCGTGCAGCAACTCCAACACCCGCGCATCCACCGCCGCAGCAGCGGCGCCCGCGTGCAGCCGCACCGCCTCGGCGATCTGCGCGCCGATCCGCATCACCGGGTTGAGCGAGGTCTGCGGCTCCTGGAAGATCATCGCCAGACGCGCGCCACGCACCCGGCGCATCTCGGCCTCGCTGAGGCGCAGCAGGTCGACCCCGTCGAGTCGCACCGCACCGGACTCGATCCGTCCCGCCGGCGGCAGCAACCGCATCAGCGACAGCGCGGTCATCGACTTGCCGCAGCCCGACTCGCCGAGCAGCGCGAAGGTCTCGCCGCGCGCCAGCTCCAGTCGCAGGTCGTCGACCACCCGCGCCGCGCCGATGGTGGTACTCAGCCCCTCGACCTCGAGCAGCGGCGCGCTCATCGCCAGCCCCCCGGGACGACGAGGATGACGGACGCGGGGCGACGATGGCGGATCACGGCGAGGGACCTCCGGGGTTGGGTGGACACGACGGCTCAGGCGGCGCCGCGCAGGCGCGGGTCGAAGGCATCGCGCACCACGTCGGCAAACAGGTTGGCGGCGAGCACCAGGGTGAACATGAACACGAAAGCGGCACTCAGCGACCACCACACCACCGGTTCGCGCGCCAGCTCCAGCCGCGCGCCATTGATCATGTTGCCCCAGCTGTTCATGGTCGGGTCGACCCCGATGTTGACATAGGAGAGCACCGCCTCGGCCAGCACCAGACCGCTGAAGTCGAGCACCAGGGTGATCAGCACGATGTGCATCACGTTGGGCAGGATGTGACGACCGATGATGGTGAAATGACCGACCCCGAGCGCGCTGGCGGCCTGGACATAATCCGACTCGCGAAGCTTGAGCGTCTCGCCCCGCAGCAACCGGCACAGCCCGGTCCAGCTGGTCACGCCGAGGATCAGGCAGAGAAAGAGCAGGCGCAGGTCGGCGCGCTCGACCAGGCTGGCGAAGTCCTCGGCGTGGTTGCTCATGTAGACCTGCAGCATCAGCACCGCCGCGGCGATCAGCAACACCCCGGGGATGGCGTTGAGGGTGGTGTAGAGATACTGGATCAGGTCATCGACCCAGCCCCTGAAGTAACCGGCCATGATCCCCAGCAGCAGCGCCGCGGGCAGCATCACCAGGGTGGTCAGGGTGCCGATCAGCAGCCCGGTGCGCACGCTCTTGAGCGCCTGGTAGAGCACGTCCTCGCCGACCTTGTCGGTGCCGAGGACATGATAGTGACCGGCGAGCAGCGCCACCGCCCCGCCGAGCGCCAGGATCGACGCCAGGGTGAGCAGCGCCGCACGCCACGGCACCTCGGTGCGCCCGGCTTTGATGCGCGCGCGCATCAAAGCCGGGGTGATGCCGCGCCGCCGCGCCAGTGCCGCGCTCAGCGCGAACAGGATCGCCCCCCACAGCGCCAGCCCCAGCAGCGCGCCGAGCAGCCCGCGCCAGAGGATGTCGAGACCACGCGCGGCGGGGTCGTCGAGATGGGCGCCGCCGTGCACCAGACGGGGATAATCGCGCAGCACCCGGCCATCGGGCAGCTCGATCGCCTCCTTGACGTAGAGATGGGTGGCGAAGGGCGCCGAGTAGGTCTTCTCCGACTGGCTGCGCAGCCCGGCAAGCGCCAGATCGAGCAGGCTCAGCACCTCGGGCGAGTAGCGCGTCTCGGCGCTCGTCGCGCCGGACTGGTCAGCGAGGCGCAGCCGCAGATGCACCGAGTCGAGCACCGCGACCAGCAGATAGCAGCCGAGCACCACCAGGGTGACCACCCCGATGCGCGAGCGCGCCACCCGACGCCAGGGCGCGCGCAGGTGCTCGTGGCGCGCGGCGTGCCAGGCGAACCCGCCGAGCAGCGCCAGCAACAGATAGAGCAGCGCGTCGGTCCACAGCACCACCGGCATCAACGGCATGGCATCGCTCCACTCATTGCAGCCGCACCCGCGGGTCGGCGAGGGTGTAGGAGATGTCGGTGAGGATCAGCCCGAGGATATAGAGCACGGCGCCGAGGAACACCATCGAGCGAACGATGGCGAAGTCCTGGTTGCTGATCGCATCGATGGTGTAGCTGCCCAGCCCCGGGATGGCGAAGAAGGACTCGGTGATCAGGCTACCCATGAACAGCAGCGGCAGCACCACCACCACCCCGGTGAGGATCGGGATCAGGGCGTTGCGCAACACGTGGCGGAACAGCACCAGGCGCTCGCCCAGCCCCTTGGCGCGGGCGGTACGGACATAGTCGCGACCGATCTCCTCGAGAAACAGGGTGCGATACCAGCGTGTCCCCGCACCGATACCGCCGATCACCCCGACGATCACCGGCAGCACCAGGAACTTCAACCCGGCCAGCCCGCTGTCGTAGCCCGAGATCGGCACCAATTGGAACAGCTTACCGAGCAGGAACTGGCCGCCGATGATGTAGAACAACCCCGAGATCGACATCATCGTCACCAGCAGCACCACGCTGGCCAGATCGACATAGGTGGCGCGGAAGAAGACGATGAACAGCGCATAGCTGATGTTGAAGGCCAGCCCCACCAGCAGCACCGGCAGCGCGATCGCCAGGCTCGGCCACATCCGCTGGGCGATATCACGCCCGATGTCGCGCCCATCGTCGGAGCTGCCGAAGTCGAAGACGAACAGCCGCACCGACTTGTCGAAGAAGATGGTCTCGGTCAGCCGCCCCAGCCCCTCGGCCTCGGCGTTGTAGAGCATCGGCCTGTCGTAGCCATGATCGGCCTTCCAGGCCGCGACCGCCTCGGCGGTCACCCGCTTCTCGCCGAGATGCATGCGCGCCATATCATCGGGCGAGTTGACCACGAAGAAGAGCACGAAGGTCAGCAGGTTGACCCCGATCAGGATGGGGATGGCATAGAGCAGCCGACGCAGGATATAGGCACTCATAGCGCGCGACTCCGCTCGCGCCGGCGCACCAGCCACCAGGCCGGCAGCAGCAGCGCCAACAGCACGGCGGCGGCCGCGCCCAGCGGCCACAGCACCGGCTGGTTCCAGACGCGGCGCAGCTCGGCGCGCAGCGCCGGGTCGATACGACGGTACTTGAGGGTGTTGTTGGCCATCTGGTTGGGGTAGGCGTTGTGATACCAGCGGTGATAGAGACTGAAGGCGCGCGGGTGGAAGCCCCAGATCCAGGGCGCGTCGGTACGCGCGATCTCGACCATGCGATCGATCAGCGCCTGGCGCTCGGGGCCGTCCTCGAGGTTGCGCATGCGCTCGAACAGCCGGTCGAACTCGGGGTTGGTGTAGTTGACCGAGTTCTCGCCCTGGTGCTCGACCCGACCGTTGGGGCCGTAGAGCAGGAAGAGGAAGTTCTCCGGGTCGGGGTAGTCGGCGTTCCAGCCCCAGAAGAAGATCTGGCCGGTGCCGTTGCGGATCTTGTCCTGGAAGCGGTTGTAGTCGGTGGAGCGGATCACCAGCTCGATGCCGAGCTTGGCGAACTGCTTGCGCAGCCAGTTGAGCCGGGCGCGGTCGTCGGGACCGGTGGCCACCGCCTCGTAGTTGAGCGTCAGCGCCCGACCGGTGTCGCGATCACGCCCGCCGGGATAGCCCGCCTGGACCATCAGCGTGCGCGCCTCGTCGAGCGAGCGGCGCACCGCCCGCCCCGCCTCCCAGCGATAGACGAAGGGATTGATCCCGGCCTCGCCCGTGCGATGACCGAAGATGCCCGGCGGCAGCGGGCTCTGGGCGACGACGCCACGACCATTGAGGAAGATCGAGATGAACTCCTCCATGTCGACCGCGATCGAGATCGCCCGACGCAGCAGGCGCGCGCGCTGGCCCTCGCCGCCGATCACCGGATCGAGCATGTTGAAGCCCATGAAGAAGATCGTCGGCTCGACCGCGGTCATCAGCTCGACCCCGCGCGCCTCCAGCGTCTCGGTGAGCATGGGGCGGCCGCTGGCATCGACCCGCACCGCCTGATCGAAGGCGTCCGAGGAGATCCCGGAGAAGTCGTAATAGCCCTGGAGGAACTTGTTCCAGCGCGGGATGCTCTCCTTCTCCAGGCTGTAGACGACGCGATCGATGAACGGCAGCGGCGCCCCGGCATCATCGAGGATACCGGCGGCGCGATCGCCCGGCATGCCGCTGTCGGGATAGCGCTCGCCGTGGAAGTTGGGGTTGCGCTCGAGCACCATGCGCAGGTTGGGGTTGTTCTCGGTGAGCATGTAGGGACCGGTGCCGACCGGATACCAGTCGAGCATCAGGTTGCGCTCGCGCATCCCCGGCTGGGCGTAGAAGGCCTCGGCCTCCCAGGGCATGGGCGCGAAGAAGGGCATCGCCAACCAGTAGGAGAACTGCGGGTACTTGCCCTCGAGGGTGATGCGCAACCGATAGCGATCGAGCACCTCGACGCCCTCGAACTCGGTCTCGCGCAGCAGCGCCACCCGGGCGCGCGCCTGCTCCGGGTCCGCGGCCTCGAGCCGCTCGCCGAGCGCGGCGAAGCCGAGGATGTGCTCGCTCATCACCCCGTTGATCGGCGAGTGCAGCCAGGGCGCGGCCAGACGCTTGATCTGATAGGCGAAGTCGGCGGCGACCAGCTCGCGGGTGCCGTGCTCGGCGAAGTCGCCGAGGGTGTCGATCCCGGCGAGCGCGCCGGGCTCGAGGTCGAGATAGCGCGGCGCGCCCTCGGCGTCGCGAGCAAGGGCCGGATGCGGCTGGTAGCGGGTGCCGGGACGGACGTGCAGCTCGTACTCGCTGCGGGCGATCGCCGCGGCGGGCGCGTCATCGGGCAGCGGCTCGCCGGCGGCATCGTAGAAGCGCACCTGCGGCATCTCGGCCAGGGCGAGCGGGATCAGCTGGTAAGGCCGGTGGAGAAAGTGATACTGCAGCGGCGGCTCGTAGATCTGGGCGATGAAGGTGTTTTCATTGACGGTGTAGGAGCGCGCCGGATCGAGATGCTTGGGTCGCTCGCCAAAGGAGCTGTAGAGGGTGTTGCTGGTGGCCGTGTCACGCGGATAGGGATCGTTCCAGGGGCGGTCGTCGCATGCGACCAGCCCCGCGATCAGCAGCGACATCACCGACACCACCCGGATGCCTCGCCACAGCACACGCCATCTCGCCGCCTTGTCCACCATCGGCATCATCGTCCTCACCCGCTTCGCGCCACGACGACCGTCCTCGGTCCCCGGTCACAGGTCTCATCGGCACCGCAGCTCATCGACCTCTCCCTCGCGTACACCCTTCCACCTCAATACGAGTTTCGGTACTGTTATCGGTCCCCGAACCACGGGGTATCGGTTGCGGCCCGTGAGACCGCGAGGCTCGCCGCGCCCGATCCGGCGCCAGCGTGTCCCGGCCCCGGGTCCCGACAGGAGCGGGTGTCCGTGCCAGAGCCCCGAGCAACGATCCCCAATCATCGAATGATCTGACTGAAATGTCCAAGGGTGAACACGGACCATCAGCAGATCCCGACCCGAACGGTCGCCGGCGCACCCGCGCCCGGCCAGCGAACGCGAGAGACTACCGAACATGGGATTCCTTGAAGGCAAGAAGATTCTGATCACCGGCGTGGCGAGCAACCGCTCGATCGCCTGGGGCTGTGCCGAGGCGATGCACCGCCAGGGCGCCGAGCTGGCCTTTACCTACCAGAACGACAAGCTCAAGTCGCGTGTCACCGACATGGCCGCCAAGTGCGGTTCGGACCTGGTGCTGCCGCTCGACGTCAGCCGCGACGAGGACATCGACGCGCTGTTCGCCGCGCTCGGCGAGCAGTGGGACGGACTCGACGGCATCGTCCACTCGATCGCCTTCGCCCCGCGCGAGCAGCTCGAGGGTGAGTATGTCGATGCGGTCACCCGCGAGGGCTTCAACACCGCCCACGAGATCAGCGCCTACAGCTTCGCCGCCCTGGCCAAGGGCGGGCGGGCGATGATGGAGGGGCGTAACGGCGCGCTGCTCACCATGAGCTATCTGGGTGCGGTGCGCGCGGTTCCCAACTACAACGTGATGGGCGTGGCCAAGGCCAGTCTGGAGGCCAACGTGCGCTATCTGGCCGCCTCGCTCGGCCCGCGCGGCACCCGCGTCAACGCCGTCTCGGCCGGCCCGATCCGCACCCTCGCCGCCGCCGGCATCTCCGACTTCCGCGACATGCTCAAGCAGGTCGAGGAGCGCACCCCGATGCGCCGCAACGTCACCATCGAGGAGGTCGGCAACGCCGCCGCCTTCCTCTGCTCCGACCTGGCCAGCGGCATCACCGGCGACGTCCTCTACGTCGACACCGGCTACCACATCCTCGGGCTCGGCTGAGCCCGCTCACGCCGCCGCGCCCGTCTGGTCGCGGCGGCGCCCCGAGGCGTCACTCGACGCCTCGCTCCCCCACGCTCCCCCTGCCCCACTCCCCCGCCCGGCGCACCGCTCGCCCCCCAGGGACACAACCCTGGACAGCAGGCAGGCGACGAGCGCATCAGCAAGGCCGCGCACAAAAAAACCGCCTCGGTGGAGGCGTCATGACGCCTCCACCTGGCGGTTCGATCGCATATCGCTTGATGGCTCAGCAGCGACGGCGCGCATCGCTCGGGCCACCGACCGCGTGGCCGGTGCCTGAGCGAAGTCGCGAGGTCAGAGCTGGTCGTCGTCCACGCTCAGGGGCTCGCGGGTGATCTCGGCGCGACGCTCGATGTCGGCGAGCAGCGCATCATAGAGATCACGCCCGGCGAGTTCGGCGAGCAGTCCGGCCTCCGGGATGGTCGTGCCCTCGCCACCGACCGTCACCTCGCCATCCTCGACCTGGGTCAGCCGCACCACCACGGCATCGCCGTCGGCAAGCGCCACCGCCTCCAGCTCAGACTCTCCGGATTGCGGCGCCGGCAGCTTGAAGGCGAGATCGAGCACCGCCTCGGGCAACACCGCGCCGCGCCCGACCAGCCCGACCGATTCGATCACCGCCGCAGCCATCGCCTCGGACCACTCGGCCTCACCGTCGCGCACCTGGGCGAGCGCCGCCTCCGCCGCGGCCATCGCGGCCTGCTGCGCGCGCTGCTCACGCAGCGCGGCGACGATCTCCTCGCGCACCGTCTCGAGCGGGCGCGGCGCCGACTCGCGATGATCGCGCACCCGCACCACCACGGCGCTGAGCCGCTCGTGATCGGGCTCGATCAGCTCGCTGTTGTTGCCCTCGACCAGCACCTCGTCGCTGAAGGCCGCCGACAGCACACCGGGCTCGGCGAGCAGTCCCTCGCCACCCTCGCGTCCGATCCAATCGCTCTGACGCAACTCCAGGCCGAGCTCCTCGACCACCGGCTCGAGGCTGTCCGGACGCTCGTAGGAGAGGGTTGCGAGGCGCTCGCCGAGATCGTAATAGAGCGACTCGGCCTGGGCACGCGCCTGCTCTTCGTGCAGCTGCTCACGGACCGCCTCGAACGGCTGGGTCTCGCCGGGGCGGACCGCCTCGACCTCGATCAGGTGATAGCCGAAACGGGTCCGCACCGGCTCGCTCAGTCCACCCTCGGGCAGCGAGAACACCGCCTCGTCGAACACCGGATCCATCATCCCCGGCTCGATCAGACCGAGTTCGCCACCCTCGGCGGCGCTACCGGGGTCGTCCGAGTGCTCGGCGGCGAGATCGGCGAAGGATTCGCCCTCGAGGATGCGCGCGCGCAGCGCCGTGATCTCGCGCTCGGCCGCGGCGACCTGTTCGTCATCGGCCTGTTGCGGCAGCGCGATCAGCAGATGACGGACCTGTCGCTGCTCGGGCATGACGAACCGCCCCTGCTCGGCGGCATAGGCCTCGCGCAGCGCCGCCTCGTCGATCTCGATGCCCTTGGCCAGTTCGGCGACGTCGAGGACCACGTAATCGAGCTTGACCTGCTCGGGGCTGCGGAAACGCTCGGCGTGTTCCTGGTAGTAGGTCTCGATCGTCTCGTCAGCGAGCGGCTCGTCGCTCAGATAATCGGCGGCGGCAAAGCGCGCATAGTCGATGTCGCGCTGCTGTGCGGAGAGACGCTGGAACTGCTCGAGTTCGAGACGGGTCGGGAACTCGCTGGCCACCACCGCGCGGATCAGCTGGGTGCCGGTCAGCTGCCGGCGCAGCTGCTCGACGAACTGCTGCTCGCTCATCCCCTGCAGTTGCAGCAGGCGCTGGAAGGCCTCGTTGTCGAAGCGACCATCACGCTGAAAGGCCGGCTCGGAGAGGATGCGCAGCTTGAGCTCCTGATCCGAGACACGCAGCCCCAGACGCTGCGAGACGTCGATCAGCAGCACCTCGCGGATCATCTCCTCGCGCACCATGCGGCGCAGCTCGGCGCTGTCGAAGGCGGCAGGATCATAGGCGGCGCCGAGACGCTCGCGCAGCTCCATGCGGGTCTGCTGGACCCGACGATCGAGATCGCGCTCGGTGAGTTCGACACCATTGACGGTGGCCGTCACCGTCTCGCCATTGATGCCGAGATAGGACTGGATGCCCCAGAGCGCGAACGGAATACTGATCAAGATGACGATGACCCAGGCGATCCAGCCCTGGGCACGATCCCTGATGGATTGAAGCATGGCGGTCGATCCAAACGAAGGTGTGGGCCAAAAAAAAACGGGGCACCCTTGCGGATGCCCCGTTTTTATCGAATTTGGCGGAGCGGACGGGACTCGAACCCGCGACCCCCGGCGTGACAGGCCGGTATTCTAACCAACTGAACTACCGCTCCAGAAGAATTGCCATTATACTGCAATTTTTTTTCTTTGCAACACCTTTTTTTTCGGTGTTGGTGGGTGCTACAGGGATCGAACCTGTGACCCTCGCCTTGTAAGGGCGATGCTCTCCCAGCTGAGCTAAGCACCCCACCCTTCGGCTTGGGAGGAAGTTTTTATCCTTCCCCCCGAAGGCGAAGCGCTATTGTACGGCATCCTTGAGCGCTTTGCCAGCCTTGAATGCAGGCGTCTTCGATGCCTTGATCTCGATGGTCGCGCCGGTCTGCGGGTTGCGGCCGGTACGGGCGGCACGCTCCTTGACGCTGAAGGTGCCGAAGCCGATCAGCGACACGGTACCGCCGTCCTTGAGGGTCACGGCGACCGAGTCGGTGAAGGCATCGAGGGCACGGGCTGCCGCAGCCTTGGAGATATCCGCGGCATCCGCCATGGCTTCGATGAGGTCGGATTTGTTCATTGATCCCCCTGTTACCTGTCTCGTTTGGTACACACTGACTGCGCGACGACGATGAGGCGGATGCCACGCATCGGACGCGGGGCCGGAGACCCCTGTGCGCAAGCCTTCTTCAAGATTGACGCATGCTAAATCGGAGTCCATGCGAGGGCAACCGGCTTTTCTGCCTGTTGGTCACAAAAACCCGCCGTTAAGCAGAGCCGCGGCACTTGACATGGCAGATTAGCCATCATGAGCAGACACAATCACCGTGCCAGCACCGCTGATGACCTTAACAATCGAATCGGACTCCGTCGATACAACAGAGCAAATGATCGCCGCCGACGCACCGTCCGCCCCCCTGGGGCATCGGACGATGGGCCGGAGCGGGAACATCGATCGCGGTGTTGATCGGCACCCCGGATGGGTGCGGGTGCCGACCCGACGGCGACATGCCCATCACATCAGTGATGCAGCGGCGCCCCCTGATCTCGAGCACCCTCGGCCGAGTCGGCCGACTCCTCCTCGGCCTCCTTGGCCTCGGCCGACTCCCCGGCGGGGCGCGGCGGTTGGACCAGGGCGATATCGAGGACCTCGTCGATCCAGCGCACCGGATGGATCTCCAGATGCTGCTTGATGTTCTTGGGGATCTCGACCAGGTCGCGCTCGTTCTCCAGCGGGATGATCACTTCCTCGATCCCACCGCGATGCGCGGCGAGCAGCTTCTCCTTGAGCCCGCCGATCGGCAACACCTCGCCGCGCAGGGTGATCTCGCCGGTCATCGCCACCGTCGAGCGCACCGGGATCTTGGTCAGCGCCGAGACCAACGCGGTGCACATGGCCACGCCCGCGCTCGGACCATCCTTGGGGGTCGCGCCCTCGGGGACGTGGATATGGACATCGAAGGTGCTGTGGAAGTCGGTCGGCACCCCAAGCCCCTCGGCACGCGAGCGCACCACGGTCATCGCCGCCTGGATCGACTCCTGCATCACATCACCGAGCTGACCGGTATAGCTGAGCTTGCCCTTACCCGGCATCAACGCCGACTCGATCTGCAACAGCTCGCCGCCGACCTCGGTCCAGGCCAGGCCGGTGACCTGACCGACCTGGTCGTGCTCCTCGGCGCGGCCGTAGCGATAGCGCTGCACCCCGAGATACTTCTCCAGTGACTTGGCGGTCACCGTGGTGGCGCTGTCGCGCTTCTTCAGCAGCACCTCCTTGACCACCTTGCGGCACACCTTGGAGATCTCGCGCTCGAGGTTACGCACCCCGGCCTCGCGGGTGTAGTGACGGATGATGTCGCGCAGCGCCGCCTCGCGGATCACCAGCTCACCGGGCTTGAGACCATTGTTCTTGGTCTGCTTGGGGATCAGGTAGCGCTCGGCGATGGCGACCTTCTCGTCCTCGGTGTAGCCCGAGAGCCGGATCACCTCCATCCGATCGAGCAGCGCCGGGGGGATGTTGAGGGTGTTGGCGGTGCCGACGAACATCACTTCGGAGAGGTCGAAGTCGACCTCCAGGTAATGATCGGCAAAGGCGTGGTTCTGCTCCGGGTCGAGGACCTCGAGCAGCGCCGAGGCCGGGTCGCCACGGAAGTCCATCGCCATCTTGTCGATCTCGTCGAGCAGGAAGAGCGCGTTGCGCGAACCGGCCTTGGAGAGGTTCTGGATGATCTTGCCCGGCAGCGCACCGATATAGGTGCGCCGGTGACCGCGGATCTCGGCCTCGTCGCGCACCCCACCGAGCGACATGCGCACGAACTTGCGGTTGGTGGCGCGGGCGATCGACTGACCGAGCGAGGTCTTGCCGACACCGGGCGGACCGACCAGGCACAGGATCGGGCCCTTGAGCTTGCGCACCCGCTGCTGCACGGCGAGGTACTCGAGGATGCGCTCCTTGACCCGATCGAGCCCGTAGTGGTCCTTGTCGAGCACCGCCTCGGCGACCTTGATGTCGTTACGGATACGCGAGCGCTTCTTCCACGGCACCTGCACCAGGGTCTCGATATAGTTGCGCACCACCGTCGCCTCGGCCGACATCGGCGACATCAGCTTGAGCTTGTTGAGCTCGGACTGGGCCTTGTTGTGCGCCTCGCGAGGCATCTTCGCCTCCTCGATGCGCTTGGCCAGGTCCTCGATCTCGTTGGGGGCGTCCTCGAGCTCGCCGAGCTCCTTCTGGATCGCCTTCATCTGCTCGTTGAGATAGTACTCGCGCTGGTTCTTCTCCATCTGGCGCTTGACGCGCCCGCGGATGCGCTTCTCCATCTGCAGGATGTCGTTCTCCGACTCCATCAGCCCCATCAGGTGCTCGATGCGCAGCTGCACATCGGTCATCTCCAGCACGCGCTGCTTCTCGTCGAGCTTCAGCGACATGTGCGCGGCCATGGTGTCGGCCAGACGACCGGCCTCGTCGATGCTCGAGAGCGAGGTCAGCACCTCGGGCGGCACCTTCTTGTTGAGCTTGACGTACTGATCGAACAGCCCGACGGCCGAGCGCATCAGCACCTCCTGCTCGCGCTCGTCGGTCTCGAGCGTCTCCTCGAGCGGCTCGATGACCGCGGAGAAGGCGTCATCGGTGGTGAGGAAACGCTCGATGCGGGCACGCTGGTTGCCTTCGACCAGCACCTTGACGGTGCCGTCGGGCAGCTTGAGCAGTTGCAGGATATTGGCCAGGGTGCCGATCTCGTGCAGATCCTTGACCTCGGGGTCGTCGACCTCGGCACTCTTCTGTGCGATCAGCAGGATCTGCTTGTCGCTCGCCATGGCGGTATCGAGCGCGCGAATCGACTTGTCGCGCCCGACGAACAATGGAATCACCATGTGCGGATAGACGACGACGTCGCGCAGCGGCAGCACCGGCAGCTCCTGCGGAGTCGAGGATGTCAGGTTGGAATCGTGTTGCGCCATGGAAACCCGTTCTCATTGAAAGCGACGGCCCGCGGGGCCGTGGTCGGTACGATCGGGCCGAGCCCAGGGACCGTTCCACGGACGCCGACGTCGGTACGATTGGATGATGGGGAAAGGATCGGGGCGGCCGACGCGCAGTTCAACGCGCCGGCGCGCCTGGATTGGGGGGCGGGCGGACAGTCCAGCGGCGGGTGTCCGTCCGCCTCCTGGGGGTGGGACAGCGCGATCGATCAGTCTCCCGATGCCGCCTGCTTCTCCATCCCGTCGTAGATCAGGAACGGCTTGTTCTCACCGGCGATCACCGAAGCGTCGATGACGACCTTGCTGACATGCTCCATCGAGGGCAGCTCGTACATGGTGTCGAGCAGCACCTGCTCCATGATCGTCCGCAGGCCGCGGGCCCCGGTCTTGCGCTCCATCGCCTTGGTGGCGATCGCGCGCAGCGCGTCCTCACGCAGCTCGATCTCGACGTCCTCCATCTCGAACAGGCGCGCGTACTGACGCACCAGCGAGTGTTTGGGCTCGGTGAGGATGCGCATCAGCGCCGCCTCGTCGAGTTCCTCGAGGGTCGCCATCACCGGCAGTCGACCGACGAACTCGGGGATCAGGCCGTAGCGGATCAGGTCCTCGGGCTCGACGCCGCTGAGCAGCTCGCCGATCATCCGCCCGTCATCCTTGCTGTGGACCTCGGCGGAGAAGCCGATACCGGTCTTGCGCGAACGATTCTGGATGATCTTGTCGAGCCCGGCGAAGGCACCACCGACGATGAACAGGATGTTGGAGGTGTCGACCTGGAGGAATTCCTGCTGCGGATGCTTGCGCCCACCCTGCGGCGGCACCGAGGCGACGGTCCCCTCGATGAGCTTGAGCAGTGCCTGCTGCACGCCCTCGCCCGAGACGTCACGGGTGATCGAGGGGTTGTCCGACTTGCGCGAGATCTTGTCGATCTCGTCGATGTAGACGATGCCGTTCTGCGCCTTGTCGACGTCGTAATCACACTTCTGCAGCAGCTTCTGGATGATGTTCTCGACGTCCTCGCCGACATAACCCGCCTCGGTGAGGGTGGTGGCATCGGCGATGGTGAAGGGGACGTTGAGCAGTCGCGCCAGGGTCTCGGCGAGCAGCGTCTTGCCGGAGCCGGTGGGGCCGATCAGCAGGATGTTGCTCTTGGCGATCTCGATGTCTTCCTTGGCCTCGGCGACCTCGAGACGCTTGTAATGGTTGTAGACGGCGACCGAGAGCACCTTCTTGGCGAACTCCTGGCCGACGACGAACTCATCGAGACGCGCCTTGATCTCACGCGGCTTGGGAAGACTGCTGGCGGCCTCGCCGACGCCCTCTTGCATCTCCTCGCGGATGATGTCGTTACACAGCTCGACGCACTCGTCGCAGATGAACACGGACGGCCCTGCGATGAGCTTGCGGACTTCATGCTGACTCTTGCCACAGAACGAACAGTAGAGCAGCTTGCCTTCGTCGCTCTTGTTTCCACTCATCGGGAATAGCTCTCCGGGGGGTCGGTTGGGGATGGGGATCGGACAATCCCCATCGAGGCGAATTCAATCATAACGGTTTGCGCTTATATGGCAAGAGAGTGAAGAGACGAAGGCTTGGCGGTCGTCACACTCCGGTGACGCCCGACAAGCCCCCTGACTCCGACCGCTTGCGACGTCGCGCGTCGCGCCACTTACTCCTTGCCGGAGGCGGCACCTCGCTCGCTGATGACGCGATCGATCAGCCCATAGGCCTGGGCCGCTTCGCCACCCATGAAGCGGTCGCGCTCGGTGTCCTCGGCGATCTTCTCGACCGACTGACCGGTGTGCTCGGCGAGGATCTGGTTGAGACGCTCGCGGATGTAGAGGATCTCGCGGGCGTGGATATCGATATCGGAGGCCTGCCCCTGGAAGCCGCCGAGCGGCTGATGGATCATCATCCGCGAATGCGGCAGGCAGTAGCGCTTGCCCGCGGCGCCGCCGGCGAGCAGCAGCGCGCCCATGCTCGCCGCCTGACCGATGCACATGGTGCTGACGTCGGGGCGGATGAAACGCATGGTGTCGTAGATCGCCAGGCCCGCGGTGACCGCGCCACCGGGCGAGTTGATATAGAGATGGATATCCTTGTCCGGATTCTCCGACTCCAGGAACAACAGCTGCGCGACCACCAGGTTGGCCATGTGGTCCTCGACCGGGCCGACCAGGAAGATCACGCGCTCCTTCAGCAGGCGCGAATAGATGTCGAACGAGCGCTCGCCGCGGGCGGTCTGCTCGATGACCATCGGCACCAGCCCCAGTGCCTCGGGCCTCCAGTCGGTGCGGCTCTCGATGTTGCTCATGGGATACGCCTTCAACTCTCTGCGGATTGGCTTCTGGAAGGCGTCCGCCGTCACCGGCGGACGCATCGCGTGGGTGTCGATCAGCCCGCGGCGCCCGGGTTGGTCAGCGCCTCGAAGCTGGTTTCCTCGTCCTCGACCGAGACCTGGCCGAGCACCAGGTCGACCACCTGGGACTCGAGCACCGCGGCCTCGAGCGCGGCCATGCGGCCACGCTCGGCCTTGTAGTAGTCGATCACCGCCTGCGGGTTCTCGTAGGTGGCGGCCATCTCGTCGAGCATCGCCTGGACGCGGTCCTGATCGGCCTTGAGCTCGTTTTGCTTGACCAGCTCGCCGATGATCAGACCGAGGGCGACACGGCGACGCGCCGGCTCCTCGAACAGCGCGTCGGGCAACTGCACCTCGCCCTGGGCGCCCACCGAGCGACGCATCTCCTCCTGCATCGAGGCGATCTCGTCGCGCACCAGCGCCTGCGGCACCTCGACCGGATTGGCCTCCATCAGCAGGTCCATCACTGCTTCCTTGGTGCGGGCCTCGAGACGCTGTTTCAACTCGCGCGCCATGTTCTCGCGCACATCGTTCTTGAAGCGCTCGACGTCGCCGTCCTCGATGCCGAAGCGCTTGACGAACTCGCCATCGACCTCGGGCAGGGTCGGCTCGGCGACCTGGCTGACGGTGATCTCGAAGCTCGCCGGCTTGCCGGCCAGCGCCTCGACCTGATACTCCTCGGGGAAGGTCACCTCGACGGTCCGGGTCTCGCCGGCGGCGGCGCCGACCAGACCGTCCTCGAAGCCGGGGATCATCCGCCCGGAGCCGAGCTCGAGCTCGACGTCAGCGGCCGAGCCACCCTCGAAGGCCTCGCCGTCGATGGTGCCGGCGAAGGAGATGGTGAGCTGATCGCCCTGCTCGGCGGCGCGCTCGACCGGGGTCCAGGTCTTGTGCTGGTCGCGCAGCCGCTCGATCAGCGCGTCGAGATCAGTCTCGGCGAGCTCGCAGACCGGACGCTTGAGTGCGCGGCCCTCGAGTGCAGCCAGCTCCACCTCGGGCATCACCTCGAAGGTGGCGACATAGGCGAAACGACCGGCCTCGACGTCGATCTCGGGCTCGACCTCCGGCTGACCGGCCGGACGCAGCGACTCCTGGGTGAGCGCCTCGTAGAAGCTCGCCTGCACCTGCTCGCCGAACACCTCCTCGAGGACCTGGGCGCCGTAACGCTTGCGCACCAGCTTCATCGGCACCTTGCCGGGGCGAAAACCGGGCAGCTTGGCGCTGCGCGCGAGCTGCTGCAGACGCTGATCGACCGCACTGGTGACCTGCTCGGAGGGCAGCTCGACCTTCACACGACGCTCGAGACCCTCGCCCGATTCCACCGAAACTTGCATTGACTCATCTCCTGTCGGCGCCGGGATTCTGACCAGGCCCGCACCTTGCTAAAAAACGCGTGCGGGCAAGACGCCCGCACAATCAAAAGTTGTTCAGTATAACGCGTGGTTTTTCGCGCCACCAAGCACCATCGCACGCGAAATCACCCCGTCACCGGGCCTTCAGTCACGCTTTCATCACTCTCGCGCCGCAACGCGCGCTTGAGGATCTTGCCCGAGGCGTTCTTCGGCAGCGCCGCGTGCAGCACCACCCGGCGTGGCACCTCGTGGCTGCCGAGGCGGTCGCGGCACCAGGCGCGCAGCTCGCCCGGCGTGACCTCGGCGGTGTCGGCGAGCGCCACGTGCGCCACCACCACCTCGCCGTGCCGGGGATCGGGATCGCCGACCACCGCCGCCTCGGCGACCGCCGGGTGGGCGTAGAGCGCCTCCTCGACCACCCGCGGATAGACATTCATGCCGTTGGTGATCACCAGATCCTTGATGCGATCGACCAGATAGACATGACCATCGCCATCGATCCGCGCCAGGTCACCGGTACGGAACCAGTCGCCGTGAAAGCTCTCGCGGGTCGCCTCGGGCAGCCCCAGATAGCCGAGCATCACGTTGGGACCGCGCACGCACAACTCACCGGTCTCGCCACTGGGCAGCACCCGTCCGGCGCGATCGCGCACCGTCAGCTCAACCCCCGGCAGCGCCGGACCGATCGAGCCCGGCTTGCGCGGCCCACTCGGACGATTGACGCTGAACACCGGGCTGCATTCGGTCGCGCCCGCGCCCTCCACCAGGAGGGTCGCAAAGCGCGTCTCGAACGCGCGCATCAACGCCGCCGGCAGCGCCGCACCACCACTGATGCACAGTCGCACCCCGCGCCACTGCTCGGACAGGACCTCGGCATGACGCAACAACACGCCGTACATGCTCGGCACCCCGAGGAACACGGTAGCGCCATGCCGGGCGATCGCTTGGGTGACCAGCCGCGGCTCGAAGCGCGGCACCGGGATCATCGCCAGCCCGTGGAGCAGCGGCGTGAGCATCGCGGTGGTGGCGGCGAAGGAGTGAAACAGCGGCAACACCGCCAGCACGCGGTCGCCGGGCACCAGCTCGAAGCCCTGCCGGGACCCCTCGGCGTTGGCGATCAGGTTGGCGTGACTGAGCATCGCCCCCTTGGGCCGTCCGGTGGTCCCCGAGGTATAGAGCACTGCGGCAACCTCGGTGCCCGGCAGCGGCGACAGCGGCGGATGCGTGATCAGCGTGGCAAAGTCGGCTCGGGCGGCATCCAGCTCGATCCGTCTCGGTGACGCCGCGCTGCGCGCGCTGGCCGCCTCGGCGAGCGCAGCAAAGGCCGGCTGATGGAGCAACAGCGCCGGCCTTGCGTCATCGAGGATATAGGCGATCTCACGATCGCTCTGCAGCAGGTTGACCGGCACCACGGTGGCGCCGGCCTTGAGGATCGCGAGATAGGCGATGACGAACTCACGCCCGTTGGCGCACAGCAGCGCGGCACGGGCATCGGGCTGCAGCCCGGCTGCCGCCAGCGCCCCGGCCATGGCATCGGAGGCGCGATCGAGCCCGGCATAGTCGAGCGCACCGGCCTCGTCGAACAGGGCGGGTGCCCCTTGGTGCGTGGCCGCGCACGCCCGGAACCGGGCGGCAATGTCCGTCAGCTCGATCGCCCCCTCCATGACCGCCGGCTCAGATGACCTTGGAGAAGCCGACCGGGCCGCTCTTGGCCGCGAGATAGGCGTCGAAGGTCATGCAGATGTTGCGCACCAGCAGGCGACCGCGCGGCAGGATGCGGATCCGCTCGGCGTCGAGTTCGACCAGACCGTCCTCGACCATCACCTGCAGCTTGTCGAGCGCGTCGGCGAAGTAGGTCTTGAAGTCGATCCCCCAGGCGGCCTCGACGGCGGGGATGTCGAGCACGAAGTTGCAGATCAAGCGGGTGATGACGTCGCGACGGATGATGTCGTCACGAGTCAGCTCGATACCACGGAACACCGGCAGACGGCCGGCATCGATGGCGGCATAGTACTCGTCGAGCTCGCGCTGGTTCTGGCCGTAGGTGTTGTCGACCTTGCCGATCGAGGTCACGCCGATACCGATCAGGTCGCAGTCGGCGTGGGTCGAGTAGCCCTGGAAGTTGCGATACAGGGTACCGGCCTGCTGGGCGATGGCCAGCTCGTCGTCGGGACGGGCGAAGTGGTCCATGCCGATGTAGACATAGCCGGCGTCGGTCAGACGCTGGATGGTCGCCTGGAGGATGTCGAGCTTGACCTCGGCGGTCGGCAGGTCCTCGTCGCGGATGCGCCGCTGCGGCTTGAAGCGGGTGGGCAGGTGCGCGTAGTTGAAGATCGACAGACGCTGCGGGTTGACCGCGATCACCCGCTCGAGGGTGTTCATGAAGGTCTCGACCGACTGGAACGGCAGGCCGTAGATCAGGTCCAGGCTGATCGAGCGGAAGCCCTCGGCGCGCGCCGCCTCGAGCACCGCCATGGTCTCGGCCTCGCTCTGCACGCGGTTGACCGCCTTCTGCACCCGCTCGTCGAAGTCCTGCACGCCGAGACTCATGCGGTTGAAGCCGATGCGACGCAGCAACGCGATGGTGTTGGCGTCGGCCTCGCGCGGATCGATCTCGATCGAGTACTCACCGACCTCGTCGTCGGCGAGCTTGAAGTGACGACGGGTGGTCTCCATCAACTCGACCATCTGCTGGTCGTTGAGGAAGGTCGGGGTGCCACCGCCCCAGTGCAGCTGCTCGACCACGCGGGAGTCGTCGAACAGCGCCCCCTGCATCTCCAGTTCGCGATAGACACGGTCGAGATAGGGCGCGACCCGCGAGCGGTCCTTGGTCACGACCTTGTTGCAGGCACAGTAGAAGCAGACCGTGTCGCAGAACGGGATGTGGAAATAGATCGACAGCGGGCGGCCACTCTCGTTGCTGCGCGCGCAAGTGGCGCGGTAGGCCGCCTCATCGAAGGACGTATCGAACTCGACCGCGGTCGGATACGAGGTGTAGCGCGGACCGCTCTGGTCGTAGCGACGGATCAGCTCAATATCGAAGGAAACGCCTTGTTCCACCTAATCAACCCTCCAGCCGCACGGCGCCATGCATCCGGCCCGGTACGGCATTCTTCGTAACGCCCGTTCAGGCATCATCCCCGCCCACCGAGGCCCACCGGGGCGCGTCGATCTGCACGAGCAGGGTATGGAATGGAATCTCTTCCAGGAATCGGCCCGACGCCTCACTGCGCGACCACGAGCACCCGGCAGCGCGCCGGCACCGGGTTCGCGCGAGCGGCGTCGGTCTCATGCGGCGGCCGCCGCCGCGATCTCGGCGCGATGCGCCAGCAGTTGCTCGCGCGTCAACACTAGCACGCCCTCTCCACCGCGCTCGAACTCCAGCCAGGTGAAGGGCACCTCGGGGAGGCGCTGCTCGAGCGCGAAGGCCGAGTTGCCGACCTCGAGGACCAGCACACCCTCGGGCTCGAGGTGGTGCGGGGCGCGCTCGAGGATGCGCAGCGCCAGCGCCAACCCCTCGTCGGCGGCGACCAGCCCGAGCTCGGGTTCACGCAGGAACTCCTCGGGCAGGGTGTCGTACTCGTCGCGCGGCACATAGGGGGGGTTGGAGACGATTACGTCGTAGCGGATGTCGTCGAGCGCGGCGAAGAGATCGGATTCGATCGCCCGCACCCGTTGATCGAGTCCGTAGCGCTCGATGTTCGCGCGCGCCACGGTCAGCGCCGCCGGCGAGAGATCGACCAGATCGACCTCGGCATCGGGCAGATGCAGCGCGGCGGCGATACCGATACAGCCACTGCCGGTACAGAGATCGAGCACCCGCTCGACCCGCGCCGGGTCGACCCAGGGATCGAAACCGACCTCGAGCAGCTCGGCGATCGGCGAGCGCGGCACCAACACGTTGCTGTCGACGATGAACTCGAACCCGGAGAACCAGGCGCGACCGGTGAGATAGGCCACCGGCACCCGCTCGCGGACGCGGCGCTCGATCAGTGCGGCAACGCGCTCGCGCTCGGCGAGGGTGAGTCGGCAGGAATGGAAGGCGGCGGGCAGGGAGTGATCCAGGTCGAGCGCGCCGAGCACCAGTTCGGCGGCCTCGTCGAGAGCGTTATCGGTCCCGTGACCGAAGAACAGGCCGGCGGCCTTGAAGCGACTCGCGCCCCAGCGCACGAAGTCCTGGATGGTGATCAATCCGTCGGGTTGTGCTGACATCGCGGCTCAAGCATGGTCCGGTACATGGACTGGCGCCCGGACTCGTCCGCCACGCCAGGAAACAAGCCGCGAAGGATACCATCCTTGGCTCCCGCTGTTCAGTCGGTCGTCCACCGATACCGGGGCGCCCCCGCACCCGACCGGGGACGGGCGGCCGAACGACCGAGGACATCAGGCCGCCCGGCGCTTGCCCTCGGCGGCCAGCACCTCGTCCTGACCACGCTCGACCAGATCCTGCAGCGAGATGTCGCTGAGGAACTGGAAGATCTGGTCACTGAGCTGGTCCCACAGATGATGGGTGAGACAGCGCTGGCCGTCGCGACAGTTCTCGCGTCCACCACAGCGGGTGAACTCGACCCACTCGTCGACGGCGCAGATGATGTTGGCGATCGAGATCTCCTCGGCCGGCTTGCCGAGATAATAGCCGCCACCCGGTCCGCGCACGCCACGCACCAGCTGCTTGGCACGCAACGCCGCGAACAGCTGCTCGAGATAGGACAGCGAGATACCCTGGTTCGCCGAGATATCGGCCAGGGTGACCGGCCCCTTGCCCGCGTGGAGCGCCAGATCGAGCATGGCGGTCACCGCATATCTGCCCTTGGTAGAAAGTCTCATCGTCGAATGCCTGTATAAGGTATTGATTGACAAGGAGACCGAGTAGGACCCGATCACCCGACCCTCCTACTAAATTAGTCAAGCAAAGGTCTATTTCAATACGTGCACTACGGTCGATGACGACGGGCGGGTAGAGCGGGGAGGTGCGCGGGGCGTTCAGAGACAGGTCGGCAGCCGACGCCCGGAGGCTGTCGCCCCGGAGCCGGAGATGGCCGGCTGGGCGGCGAGGAAGCAGTGGCCCTGCCCCAGACAGTAGTCCAGCCACTTGGCGAGGAAGAGGTTGGCGCGCCACTTGTGCGCGAGCGTCGGCGGTGCATAGCCGTTGCGCATCGACCACAGCGACTGCTCGAGCTCGAGCACCTCGAGCTGGCGGGCGTCGTGATAGGCGCGCAGGCGCGCATCCGGATCGCTGCGCACCCCGCCCTCCCCCGCCGGGAACAGGTGAGTCAGGCGCAGCAGGGTCATGTAACGGGTCTGCGACTCGACCTCGAGCACCAGGTCGACCCCGGAGGCGTGAGGCGACAGCCGCCGGCCCTCGAGCTGGCTCAGGTCCGGCGCCAGCCGCGCCAACCGGGCGAAGTTCTCCTCGCACAGCGCCAGCAGCGCACCCACGCTCGGGCGCGCGACCAGTGGCAGGGCGTCGGCCCAGGGATCGCTGGAGACTTGCATCATTGCGTCCGATAAAAACGCCGACGCCGGGCTCGAGGCCCGGCGCCGAGACGTCGACTGGTTACGCCGCGAGCGTTCAGCCGTTCTGCGCGGTCTGCTGCTCGGCGACCTGGCGCTTGACCTCTTCCATATCGAGCTCGGCGGCCTTGGAGAGCAGCTCGCGGAAGGAGCGCTCGGGCAGCGCGCCGGGCTGGGAGAAGATGATGACCTGCTCGCGGAAGATCATCAGCGTGGGGATCGAGCGGATCTGGAAGTGTGCCGCCAGCTCCTGCTGCGCCTCGGTGTTGATCTTGGCGAAGACGATGTCCTCGTGATCCTCGGAGACCTTCTCGAAGGTCGGGGCGAAGGAGCGGCAGGGACCGCACCAGGGCGCCCAGAAATCGACGACGACGAAATCGTTGTCCTTGATGGTCTGTTCGAAGTTGTTGCTGTCGAGCTCCAAGACGGCCATGCGAATATCCTACTAGATAGCTAAAGATTGTCGGGCATATTAACAGAATCGCCATCCACTCGCAGATTCCGCAACCCGCCCGGGGCGCCGGTCCCTGTCACCGGGGACAGACGACCGGCGACGACTGTCAGAGTGCCCCGAGGCCCTCGAGGATACGGTCGCGGATCTCCTCGACCGACCCGATACCGTGCACCTTGAGGTACTTGGGCGCGCCCTCGCCACCGGCCTCGGCCCAGGTGGAGTAGTAGCCGATCAGCGGCTCGGTCTGCTCATGATAGACCGCCAGACGCGCCTTGACCGTCTCCTCGCGATCGTCGTCGCGCTGGATCAGCGCCTCGCCGGTGACGTCGTCCTTGCCTTCCTCGCGCGGCGGATTGAACACCACGTGATAGCTGCGCCCCGAGGCCGGGTGCACCCGCCGCCCGGACATCCGCTTGACGATCTCGGCGTCGGGGACGTCGATCTCGACCACCGCGTCGACGAAGATGCCGCTCTCCTTGAGCGCGTCGGCCTGGGCGATGGTGCGCGGGAAGCCGTCGAACAGGAAGCCGCCCTGACAGTCCTCGGCGTCGATGCGCGCCTTGACCATGCCGATGATGATGTCATCGGACACCAGCCCGCCCTCGTCCATGATCTTCTTCGCCGCCTTGCCGAGCTCGGTGCCCTGCTTGACGTGGGCCCGGAGCATGTCGCCGGTGGAGATCTGGGGGATCTTGAAGTGTTCCTTGATGAAGCCGGCCTGGGTCCCTTTTCCGGCACCCGGGCCGCCGAGCAGGATGATGCGCATGACGCTCCTCATTGTGGTTGCGATTGAAAAACATTGATCTTGAGTGTGCCACAGCCGGATCGGGCAGGACCACAGCCGGCTCGGCGCCGCCATCGCGAATGCGCGCGCGGCGCGGCACGGATCGATCAGGGGATGCGCGCGGCGTGCGCGCGGCAAACTGAGCAGGACGACCACCGCACCGGCGGCACGGTGGTCGCGTGGGGGATCAGCCGCCGCTGACCATCATGTTGAGCATCAGCTTGTTGAGCCGACCGACGAAGGCGGCCGGGTCCTCGAGCTGACCGCCCTCGGCGAGCTGGGCCTGATCGAACAGCACCATCGCCAGCTCGGCGAAGCGCTCGTCGTCGGTCTCGGCCTCGAGACGCTTGAGCAGCGGATGCTCGAGGTTGACCTCGAGCGTGGGCTTGGTCTCGGGGGCCTCCTGGCCGACCGATTTCAGCACCCGCGCGAGGTTGGCGCTCATGTCGTGCTCGCCGACCACCAGACAGGCCGGGGAGTCGACCAGGCGGGTGCTCGCGCGCACCGTCTCGACCTGTTCGCCGAGCGTCTGCTTCATCTGCTCGAGCAGCGAGCCGTGCTCCTCCTCGGCCTTCTCCTTGGCGGCCTGATCCTCGGCGTCGGCAAGCTCGCCGAGATCGAGATCGCCCTTGGTCACCGACTGCAGCGTCTTGCCCTTGTACTCGGTGAGATGGCTCACCAGCCACTCGTCGACCCGATCGGAGAGCAGCAGCACCTCCACGCCCTTCTTGCGGAAGACCTCGAGATGCGGGCTGTGACGCGCCGCGGCGGGGCTGTCGGCGGTGATGAAGTAGATCTTCTCCTGCCCCTCCTGCATCCGCTCGATATAGCCATCGAGCGACTCACGCTGGGCATCGCCCTCGCTCGCGGTGGTGGCAAAGCGCAGCAGCCCGGCGATGCGCTCCTTGTTGGCGAAGTCCTCCGCCGGCCCCTCCTTGAGCACCCGGCCGAACTCGTCCCAGAAGGCGCCATAGTTCTCCGGCTCGTCGCGCGCCATCGCCTCGAGCACGCCGAGCACGCGCTTGGTGTTGGCCTGACGGATGGTGTCGATCTTGCGATTGTGCTGGAGGATCTCGCGCGAGACGTTCAGCGGCAGGTCATCGGCGTCGACCACGCCCTTGACGAAGCGCAGATAGTGCGGGGTGAGCTTGTCGACCTCGTCCATGATGAAGACACGGCGCACATAGAGCTTGACGCCGTGCTTCTGCTCGCGGTCCCACATGTCGAAGGGCGCGCGCTTGGGCACGAACAGCAGCGAGGTGTACTCGTTGGTCCCCTCGACGCGGTTGTGCGAATAGGCCAGCGGCGCCTCGAAGTCGTGGGCGACGTGCTTGTAGAAGTCGTGATACTCCTCCTCGGAGATCTCCGACTTGTTGCGCATCCACAGCGCGGTGCCGCGATTGACCTGCTCGTACTCGGGGGTCTCGGGCTGCTCCTCGCCCTCCTCGCCGTAGTGCTCCTTGCGCATCTCCACCGGCAGCGCGACGTGATCGGAGAACTTGGCGATGATCGCGCGCAGCCGCCAGCTGTCGAGGAACTCCTTCTCGTCCTCCTTGAGGTGGAGGATGACGTCGGTACCGCGGCCGGCCTTCTCCACCGTCTCCAGGGTATAGCTGCCGCGCCCGTCGGACTCCCAGCACACCCCGTGCTCGGGGCCGAGCCCGGCGCGGCGCGAGATCAGGGTGACGCGATCGGCGACGATATAGGCCGAGTAGAACCCGACGCCGAACTGACCGATCAGGTTGCTGTCCCTGGTCTGGTCACCGGAGAGGTTCTCGAGAAAGCGGCGGGTGCCCGAGCTGGCGATGCTGCCGATGGTCTCGGTGACCTCCTGACGGCTCAGACCGATGCCGTTGTCGGAGACGGTCAGGGTACCGGCCTCGCGGTCGACCTCGATGCGGATGCGCAGCTGCGGGTCGCCCTCGTACAGACCGTCGTCACTCAGCGCCTCGAAGCGCAGCTTCTCGGCGGCGTCGGAGGCATTGGAGACCAACTCGCGCAGGAAGATCTCCTTGTTCGAGTAGAGTGAGCGGATCACCAGGTCGAGCACCTGACTGACCTCTGCCTTGAACTCCAGGGTTTCCTTGTGCGCTTCTACTGTCATGCTTGTCGTGTACCTTGAGGAATGAAGATCGTTTGCGAACCAGGGGTTCGAGTCACCCGGCAGGGCTCAGACCGAACCATACCGGTATTGTCGCACGGCGACGGGGGGATACAATGCCTCGACGGCGGAGCCCCGGCGATGGCCGCCCCGAACGGGAGGCGTCACCCGGCCGGCGCGCCCCACAGGGACCGTGCCCTCGCACCGCAGCGGGTCGCCCCGCCACCGCATCCCCTCGCCATGGGAGACGTGCACGGATCGGCACGCGCAGCACGCGGCCCGGCCAATCGAGCACCGCCTCTCCCCCACCAGTCAAGGGTCTGAAGATGGAACCGCAAATCATCGCCACCACCCCCTTCGAAGGTCAACGCCCCGGCACCTCGGGGCTGCGCAAGAAGGTCCGGGTGTTCCAGCAACCGCACTATCTCGAGAACTTCGTCCAGGCGATCTTCGACACCCGCCCCGAGCTCGCCGGCGGGACCCTGGTGGTCGGTGGCGACGGGCGCTACTACAACCGCGAGGCGGTCCAGACCATCCTGCGCATGGCCGCGGCCAACGGCGTCGCCCGGGTGCTGGTCGGGCGCGGCGGGCTGCTGTCGACCCCGGCGGCCTCATGCATCGTGCGCAAGCACCACGCCGAGGGCGCGATCGTGCTCTCGGCCAGCCACAACCCCGGCGGGCCGGACGCCGACTTCGGCATCAAGTTCAATGCCGCCAACGGCGGCCCGGCGCCGGAATCGATGACCAGTGCCATCCACGCCCGCACCCAGGAGATCGAGCGCTATCTCACCCTCGACAGCGCCGCCGTCGACCTCGATCGGATCGCCACCCTGACCCTCGGCGCGACCCGCATCGAGGTCATCGACCCGGTCGCCGACTATGCCGAGCTGATGGCCTCGCTGTTCGACTTCGACGCCATCGCCGGACTGTTCGCCTCGGGCGGGTTCCGCATGCGTTTCGACGCGATGCACGCGATCACCGGTCCCTACGCCCTCGAGATCCTCGAGAACCGGCTCGGCGCCGAGGCCGGCACCGTCCTCAACGCCGAGGCCCTGCCCGACTTCGGCGGCGGCCACCCCGACCCCAACCTGACCCATGCCGCGGCCCTGGTGGCGATGACTCGCGGCGTCGACGGACTCGACTTCGCCGCCGCCTCCGATGGCGACGGCGACCGCAACATGATCCTCGGGCGCGACTGCTTCGTCACCCCCAGCGACAGCCTCGCGATCCTTGCCGCCAACGCCCATCTCACCCCCGGCTACCGCCAGGGCATCCGCGGCGTGGCCCGCTCGATGCCCACCAGCCAGGCCGCCGACCGGGTCGCCGAGGCGCTCGGCGTCGAGCACTTCGAGACCCCCACCGGCTGGAAGTTCTTCGGCAACCTGCTCGATGCCGGGCGCATCACCCTGTGCGGCGAGGAGAGCTTCGGCACCGGTTCGGATCACCTGCGCGAGAAGGACGGGCTGTGGGCGGTGCTGTTCTGGCTCAACCTGCTCGCCGCGCGCCGCCAGTCGGTCGCCGAGATCGTCACCGAGCACTGGCGGCGCTTCGGGCGCGACTACTACACCCGTCACGACTACGAAGGGGTCGCGTCGGAAGGCGCCGAGGGGCTGATGGCCGCGCTGCGCGAGCAGCTCCCCACCCTGCCCGGCCAGCAGCTCGGCGCGCGCCGTGTGGCACAGGCCGACGACTTCGCCTACACCGACCCGATCGACGGGGGGCGCGCCGAGCACCAGGGCATCCGTATCCGCTTCGAGGACGGCGCACGCATCGTCTACCGCCTCTCCGGCACCGGCACCGAAGGGGCGACGCTGCGCGTCTATATCGAGCGCTTCGAGCCCGACCCGGCCCGCCACCAGCTCGACCCCCAGGAGGCGCTCGGCGAGTTGATCGCAACCGCCCGCGAACTCGCCGGGATCGAGCCGCGCACCGGCCGGGCGGCACCAGACGTCATCACCTGAACGGCGTTCGGCCAGCGCTGCGCTACCGTCCCGGATCAGCCATCGGCTCGGCGTCGAGGTCGAGCCCGCGATCGACCGTCTCGGCACGGTCTGGGACGACTACCGCGCGGCGCTCTTCGCCGCGCCCGGCGGCGACCTCGCGGCCCGCCGGAGATCGCAGCGATCCCCACCGAGACAGCGGCCGACTGCGCGCCCCCATCCTCGAGCCCTTGGTCGGCGGCAAGCCACAGGGCACCGGGCCGGGGCCGGGGCTGACGATCGTCGCGCGGCGGCTCAAGCAGCACGGCGCCCGACTCCCCGCCCCCCACGGCTCCCGCATGCGCCAGACCTTTCCTGCACTCGCACACTGCGCCACCGCCACCTCAACTCCAGCGCCGACAGCGACTTGCCGCAACCGTGCACAGCGGCCACAGTTGCAGCCGCACACCTCAAACCAGTAGGATTCAGCACAGATTTCCCCATCTTGGACAAGGGCCTGCGACGGCCCGGACTGCGCCGCCCACCGCGCATAGCACCCGTTTCCCGAGACGCCTGTACGCGCCCTGCGGATGACCGGAGCGCAGCGACGACCGTGGCGCCGGGGACCAAAAGACAGGGGGCGGTCGAGTGGCCTCCCCACGCATCCACAGCACGCGGAGCTATTGCAATGAGCCAATTCGACAAGATCCAGGCGCTCAACCAGTCGATCCTGGGCGCCGAACTCGACGACGCCGAGTGTGCCGTCCTCGCCGACCGCATGGGCGAGGTCGCACTCACCGACGGCGAGACCCTGGTGACCGAGGGCGAGGCCCGCCAGACCCTGTTCCTGCTCGGCGCGGGCAAGATCGACGTCATCCGTAATCAGGGCGGCAGCGACGTCCACCTCCACCGTATGCGCGCCGGCGAGTGCGCCGGCACCCGCGCCTTCGTCGATGGCTCGGACCGCAAGGCTGCGCTGCGCGCCGTCGGCGACGCCCGGGTGCTGACCCTGGAGCCGATCGACTTCGAGTCGCTGCTCGACGACCACCCGCGCATCGTCTACAAGGTGATGCGCGCGATCTTCCGCATCACCCACGCCAACCTGATGCGGATGAACCAGGAGAGCGCCGAGCTCAAGAACTACCTGGTCCGCGCCCCGGGGCGCTACTGAGCGACGTCTCCCGCCCGGACAGACGCAGGCCGTACGTGAGGATCTTGCGATCGAGCGCCGGGCGCGAGATGCCGAGGATCTGGCAGCTGCGCGCCTTGTAGCCGCCGGTGTGATCGAGCGGCCACCCCGCACCTGCTCGACCGCAGCGAGGCTGCGCCGCGCCGCCCAACCGCGTCAGCCCGTCATACGCAGCCAGCGCCCGATCCAGTGATCGAGACTCACCCAGCGCCCGGCACCACAGAAGAAGAGCGCCAGCAGCATCACGAAATAGGTCGCGGCGAACTCGATCCCGTTGTTGAGCATCACCAGGCTGCCGTACTCGGTCAGCCAGCTGTAGTCGCCGTGCGCACGCAGGATCTCCTTGGCCTCGGCCAGACGCTCGACCGCGATCAGGGTGCGCTCGGTGGCAAACAGCGAGCCACCACCCTCGGCGATCGCCAGCCAGCCGTTGTGCCAGTGCACGGTGAGCGCGGCGACCGCCATGGTGACCATCAGCGGTAGCGCCACCCAGCGCACCCCGAGCCCCACCACCAGCAACACCGCCCCCAGGGTCTCGGTCCCGGCGGCGAGCACCACCATCAACTCCGGCGCCGGCAGACCCAGCCCCCACTCGGGGTTGCCGAACCAGGCCACGGTGTCGTCGAAATTCGCGAACTTCCTGGTCCCGGCCATCCACAATACCGGCGCCAGGTAGAGTCGCAGCGCCAGCGGCGCAAGGAAGTCCAGCCACCGGGTCATATCCAGCAGTCCTTGCAGACGTCTCGCCAGAGACCACATCGCTCACCCCTCCGTTATCGAGTGCTCGCCCCCTCGAACCAACGGTTGCGCCCGGCGCGCTTGGCGCGATACATCGCCGCATCGGCGCAGCTCACGCAGTGCTGCAGCTCCTCCCCGGGTGAGCAGGCACACACCCCCAGACTGATGGTGATCGGCTGCGCCAGCCCGAAGTCATGCTCGGCGACCAGTCGGCGCAGCTTCTCGACCAGGGCGCGCGCCATCGCCAGATCGGTGTGGGTGGAGAGGATCAGGAACTCCTCCCCGCCCCAGCGCACCAGGTAATCGCTGGCGCGGACGTGCCGCGACACCAGCCCGGAGAGCTGGCGCAACACCCGGTCGCCGCAGTCGTGTCCGTGCTGGTCGTTGACCCGCTTGAAATGATCGATATCGAAGATGACGATCGACAGCCGCAGATGATGACGGCGCGCCCGTGCCGACTCGCGTTCGAACAGCGACTCGACCACGTGACGATTGAGCAGGCCGGTGAGCGGATCGTGCTCGGCCAGATAGCGGATGTCGCACTCGGCCCGACGCAACCGCGCCAGCGGATAGCGACACAACAGCGCCGCCCCCGTGCCGCCGATCACCACCAGTACCAGCGCCAGCAGCAGCGAGTCGCGCAGCAGGGGGCGCAGCGAGGCCGAAGTCTCCAGCGCCCCGACCGGCCGACCGGCATCGAGCAGCCACTGGCGCTGTATCAACAGCGGCGCCGGCAACGGCGCACCGATCTCGACCACGGCCTCGCCACCCTCGGCGTACACCACCTGACGGACCGCGACCCCGCGCACCTCGTCGCGCAGCAGCCCACCGATACGCCCGTCCTCGTAGACCCAGAACTCGGGATCCCGTGCGATCACCTGACGCATCAGCTGCTCGGCGGTGAGCACCGAGAGGGTGGCCAGGTTACCGTCGAGATAGCGGCGCTGGACGTCGAAATGGATGACAGGCACGGCCAGCGCCGTCACCACCACCAGCGTCAACACCACCAGACGCAGCAGGTCGGCGAGACTGCGGTCATCCCCGGGAGGCACGGATCAGCCCCCTGGACGCGGTGGTACCAGCGCCCCATTGGCCTCGACCACCGCCCGACCTGCGACCGAGAAGACGAAGTCGACAAAGCGGCGCACCCGCTCGTCCGGGGCCGTGGCAAGCACCAGGGTGAACTCGGCGACCAGCGGATAACGACCGGCGGCGAGTGCCTCCAGGGTCGGCGCCCGCCCGCCGAGATGCAGTACCCGCAACGACAGCGACTCGGCGACCCACTGCATGCGGGTGAGATAGCCGAAGCTCCCGGGCACCCGGCGCAGCACCGCAGCGTTATCCTGCGCCGTCAGCGTCACCACCAGATCGGGACGGGCGAAGGCGCGGTCGAGCGCCGCGTCGAGTCGCGGATCGAGTCCGCGCAACAGCATGGTCTCGGTATCGTACTCGGCGCGCAGCACCGGACGACAAGGAGTGCCGTCCGGCCAGGTGACGCGCTCGCCGCGATAGATCGCGACCAGCTGCGCGACATCCAGCGAGTCGGCGCCGACCCCGGGATGGGCGGCGAGGATCAGCGGTGTGCGGGCGAAAACCAGGACCTCACCGACCCGCCGACGCTCGACGGCACTCAGCGCACGCCCGGCCAGGGCGATGTCGAGACGGCCGTCGGCGAGTGCCCGCACCCCGCCGCCGGTACCCAGGCTCGGCAGCACCCGGGGCGACTCGCCACAGCACGCGCCATAGCGCTCGGCCAACGCCTCGGCGACCCCGAGCGCACCGCCGGTGCCACCGATACGCAAGGGCTCGGCCTCGCCGGTCAGTGACCAGATCATCGCCAAGATACCGAGCCATCGCCACACGTCGACCTCCCCGAAAAGACCGCACTGCCCGTTGCGAGTATAGACAGCCACGACAGCGCCACCGCGCCCGGTCATTCCAGCCACACCCGCACCCGGTCGCTCTCGCCCCGGGCGTCGACCACCGCAAGATCGACATAACCCGGCTCGCGCGGCCACCAGTCCAGGGTTCGGGCGACGGGCGCACGCCCGATCGGCACCCCGTCGGCGAACCACTGGAAGGGCGCCCGCCCCTCGTGCACCCGCAGCCGCAACAGCGCCGCCGCGCCGTCTCCATCGAGCCCGAGCGCGACCCGCGACCCGGCCGGCGGATAGGCGATGCGCGGCCCCGCGCGCGGCACCCCGGCGAGCGTCAGCGCCGGTGCCGGCGCGCGCGCCGGGGGCGGCTCGGGCAACGGCGAGCCCGGCCCCAAGCGGGCGAAGACATCGCGCAGCAGCGGCGCCGCCGCGCCGGCGCCGGTCAACCCGGGGACCGGCGCGCCATCGGCGCGACCGACCCAGACCCCGACCAGATGACGCCCGTCGTAGCCGAGCGCCCAGGCGTCGCGATGGCCGTAGGAGGTCCCGGTCTTGTGGGCGATGCCCCGCCCCGGCGCGGTGCCCACCGGCGGCGCGGCGGCGAGGATGGCACCGACCCGGCGCGCCGCCCCCGCCGCAACCAGCGGAGTGCCCGGGGACGTGGCCGGCGCCGCCCCGCGCCGGTGGTACAGCGCCAGCGGCCGACCGTCGTTGGCGAGCGCACCATAGAGCGCGAACAGCTCCTCGAGCGAGAGCCCCACCCCGCCGAGCGCGAGCGCCAGCCCCGGGCGCGCGCCGGACGGCAGGCGCGGCGCGACCCCGGCACGACGCAGCCGCCCGAGCAGGCGCTGCGGCCCGAGCGCCTCGAGCAGGGTGACGGCCGGCACGTTGAGCGAGCGCTGCAGCGCCTGCGCCACCGCCACCCGGCCCTGATAGTCACGATCGAGGTTGCGCGGCGCATAGCCGTGGAAATCACGCGCGCGATCCTCGATCCAGCCGGCCGGGTCGGCGACCCCGGCCTCGAAGGCCAGGGCATAGATCAGCGGCTTGAGGGTCGAGCCCGGCGAGCGCACGGCCCGGGTCATGTCGACCCAGCCACGCCGCCCCTGGTCGAAGGGCGCGGCGGCGCCGACGTGGGCGAGCAAGGTACCGGCGCGATGATCGGCGACCAGCAGCGCCACCGAGACCCGGGGACCGAGCCCCCGGGCACGCGCCAGCGCCAACGGCTCGAGCCGTGCCTGCAGCGCACCGTCGAGGGTCAGCTGGTGGTGCACGCGCGCGGGCTCGGCGCGGTGCAGCCGCGCGGCCAGGTGC
>NZ_RHFJ01000143.1:0-441 GCF_003718675.1 Marichromatium sp. AB32 | reverse complement strand
CCATATAGGGCAGGTCGGGATGGAAGCGGAGGCAGGCGGGCAGCTCGGGCAGCCGCGCACGGGTGAGGCCGCGCCGGGCGAGATAGTCGCGCACCGGGCTGTCCTCGGCCGGGCGGGAGTCGTGCCAGATGGCGCGGGCCTGGGCGATGGCGCTGCGCCGGGCGGCCTCGGCCTGCCTGCTTCGCTGGCGCGCCTCTTTCTCGCGGGCGGCCTTGCGCCGGGCCAGTTCGGCCGGGTCGATCTCGACCTCGCGCGCGCCCATCAGCCAGTCGAGCGCGGCGCGGAACTCGCAGCCCTTGACCAGCTCGACCAGCGCGATGGCGTCGCCGCCGCCGCAATGGCGGCAGTTATAGACGTTGCGGGCGGTGTTGATGCCGAAGCGGTCACGGCCGCCGCAGACAGGGCAGGGGCCGATGCGCTCGATGGCCTGCGACGGTTTCA
>NZ_RHFJ01000142.1:0-446 GCF_003718675.1 Marichromatium sp. AB32 | reverse complement strand
GGCGTCGAGCGCGTCGAGCCGGGCGGCGAGCGCGCGGCGATCGACCTTGCCGTTGGCGCTGAGATCGAGCCGTTCGAGCGGCAGGATCGAGGTCGGGATCATGTACTCGGGCAGGCGCTGGGCGAGGCTCTCGCGCAGCGCCGCGAGGGCCTGCTCGGGTTGCACGCCGGGGGCGAGCACCACCGCCGCGGCGAGACGGGGCGGCTGCCCGAGGGTGAGGGCGCAGGCCTCGGTGACGGCGGGCGCGGCGGTGAGCGCGGTCTCGATCTCGCCGAGTTCGATACGGTGCCCGCGCACCTTGACCTGCTGATCGGCGCGCCCGAGGAACTCCAGGAGCCCGTCGGGGTGATAGCGGCCGATGTCGCCGGTGCGATACCAGCGCGCCCCGGCGCGGGTGACGAAGCGCTCGGCGGTGCGCTCGGCATCGCCGCGATAGCCGCTGGCCA
>NZ_RHFJ01000141.1:0-446 GCF_003718675.1 Marichromatium sp. AB32 | reverse complement strand
GGCGTCGAGCGCGTCGAGCCGGGCGGCGAGCGCGCGGCGATCGACCTTGCCGTTGGCGCTGAGATCGAGCCGTTCGAGCGGCAGGATCGAGGTCGGGATCATGTACTCGGGCAGGCGCTGGGCGAGGGTCTCGCGCAGTGCCGCGAGGGCCTGTTCGGGCTGCACGCCGGGGGCGAGCACCACCGCCGCGGCGAGACGGGGCGGCTGCCCGAGGGTGAGGGCGCAGGCCTCGGTGACGTCGGGCGCGGCGGTGAGCGCGGTCTCGATCTCGCCGAGCTCGATACGGTGCCCGCGCACCTTGACCTGCTGATCGGCGCGACCGAGGAACTCCAGGAGCCCGTCGGGGTGATAGCGGCCGATGTCGCCGGTGCGATACCAGCGCGCCCCGGCGCGGGTGACGAAGCGCTCGGCGGTGCGCTCGGCATCGCCGCGATAGCCGCTGGCCA
>NZ_RHFJ01000140.1:0-470 GCF_003718675.1 Marichromatium sp. AB32 | reverse complement strand
ATCTTTATATATCTAACTAAATGGTGGAAAGCGTTTCTTACACGGGCTTAGAGCGCCATGACACAACCAAAAATGGAAAGTTAGCTTTGTAAAAGCTTTGTGGCACGTAATTGATGTATGGTGTGCTGTCAGTCTTTAACAGGAAATATAATGATGTCGACAGAGTTGAAACTTGCGCTGAGTATCGCTGGTGGGTTCTTTATGATCGGTGTTGTCGCGATTTGTATGGTCAGTCGCTATGCAATGATGGCAGCGTAAGAGAGATTTCATTGCGCCAAAGTAGTAAAGCAAAGCCTCGTTGATGACGAGGCTTTGCTTTATATTTAGATAGAAGCCTGAAAGCGTTAGCAGCCTGGGCCGCAGTCAAGACAATGTTTCACCATTTCTGGCCCTAAGTGTAGTTTTGCATTCAAATCACGTAGAGCGGTGCGGACGCCTTCTTCAATCACTGGGTGATAGAAGGGCATATC
>NZ_RHFJ01000139.1:0-495 GCF_003718675.1 Marichromatium sp. AB32 | reverse complement strand
CCGGACTCGCCCCGGGCGAGGCGGTGGCGGTGTCGCTGCCGCGCGGCGCGGCCCAGGTCGCGGCGGTGTTCGGGGTGCTCGCCGCCGGGGGGTGCTATGTCCCGATCGGGGTCGAGCAGCCGTCGGCACGACGCGCGCGCATCCTCGAGCGCGCCGGGGTCGGGTTGGTGCTCGATGCCGAGACGATCGCGCAGGCCCAAGCCCACGCGCCGCTGCCCGCGCCGGTCGCGGTGGCGCCGAGCAGCCCGGCCTATGTGATCTTCACCTCCGGCTCGACCGGCGAGCCCAAGGGGGTGGAGGTCACCCATCTGGCCGCGGCCAACACCATCGATGCGATCAACCAGCGCTACGGCGTCGGGCCGGAGGACCGGGTGCTGGCGGTCTCGGCGCTCGACTTCGATCTCTCGGTCTACGACCTCTTCGGCCCCTCGCAGGTCGGCGGCGCGCTGGTCTGCGTGCCGGAGACAGCGCGGCGCGATGCCGCCGTCTGGCGCG
>NZ_RHFJ01000138.1:0-546 GCF_003718675.1 Marichromatium sp. AB32 | reverse complement strand
AAACTAATATCGCAGCACATCACGACCATGATCACCACCATGACACGAATGGCAACAAGCTATTTGGCGTCTGGGTTTACCTGATGAGTGACTGTGTACTGTTTGCAACCTTGTTCGCGACATACGCTGTGCTGTCGAGCAATTCAATTGCGGGCCCAACAGGTAAAGACATTTTCGAACTCCCATTCGTGTTTGTCGAAACCATGCTGCTGCTGTTTAGCAGTATCACATTTGGTTTTGGCATCATCGCGATGAAGCGCAACAACGTTGCTGGTCTCAAACGTTGGATGTTAGTCACGTTCGCGCTTGGTCTTGGCTTTATCTGTATGGAGGTCTATGAGTTCCATCACCTGATTGAAGAAGGCTATGGGCCACAAACAAGTGCATTCCTATCGGCATTCTTTACGTTGGTTGGTACGCACGGCCTGCACGTAACCTTTGGTCTGATTTGGTTAGCGGTAGCGTATCATCAACTGTCGACGAAAGGTCTGAACGACAATATGGCAATGCGCTTTAACTGCTTAAGCCTATTCTGGCACTTTCTAG
>NZ_RHFJ01000137.1:0-499 GCF_003718675.1 Marichromatium sp. AB32 | reverse complement strand
CGTAGACGGGTATTTCTTCTTCTGTGCGGATGCGCAGCGCCTCATCGAGGTTTCCGCGGGCCTGAAGGATATCGGCGGTCTGGCCTTTGGCTATCGTCGCCTCCCGCTCTTGACCGGCGGCTTCGAAATCTTTCGCGGCAAGCTTGAAACAAGCCAATGCCTCATCATGAGTGCCCTTGGTCTGAGCGCGGCGCCCGAGGTGGACGTGGATG
This sequence comes from Marichromatium sp. AB32, assembly GCF_003718675.1. Classification (NCBI taxonomy): domain Bacteria; kingdom Pseudomonadati; phylum Pseudomonadota; class Gammaproteobacteria; order Chromatiales; family Chromatiaceae; genus Marichromatium; species Marichromatium sp. AB32. The sequence continues at coordinate 287 of NZ_RHFJ01000137.1, read as the reverse complement.
AATGCCGCATCGACGCCTGCGTAGCGATCGGCAAAGCGCTCTAGGGTTTGGTCGAGCCAATCTCCCTCACTCAAGCGGATGGCGTAATCGAGCGCGATGGTCATCAATCCGATCGATGGGGTGACTTGTGCGTCCTCAAGTCGCTTTAGTGCGGGTTGCAGGAGGTCGAAGAAGACCGACTTGGGTGTCTCCTGTGCGGTGGCGAGGAGCCAGCGCGCCGCGGCCTCGGCGATCGGGTCTAGACGCTCGGGTGGGGTGTCCGGGGTGAGTCGCGCGAGCCGCGCGAG
>NZ_RHFJ01000013.1:0-71597 GCF_003718675.1 Marichromatium sp. AB32 | reverse complement strand
ATCTCGTGGTCGGCGCGGCTCGACGGCGCGCCGGGCGCGGTGCTCCACCACCGCGACGGCGTCTATCTGCTCGATCGCTTCGGCGTGCCGCTGCTCGGCACCATCGAGCCGGTGCCCGGGGTGCCGCCGAGCGGTCGGCAGCTGAGCGCGCTCACCGAGCGGCTGCGGGGCCGCGCCGGGGTGGTGATCCACACCCCCTATCAACCGGCGCGCCCGGCCGAGCGGGTCGCCGCCGCGCTCGACTGGCCGGTGGCGGTGCTGGCGCTGGAGCCGGCGCGAGAGGCCGACGGCGCGGCCTATCTGGCGCACATCGACCGCTGGGTCGAGGCGCTCGCCGGGGCGGGGCGGCGATGAGCGAGTCGCTGTTGCGGCTCGACGGACTGGTCGCGGGCCATCGCGCGCCCGTGGTCGGTCCGCTCTCGTTCGCCCTGGGGCGTGGCGAGGTGCTGGGGCTGTGGGGCGGCAACGGCAGCGGCAAGTCGACCCTGCTCAACGCCATCGCCCGCGCCGCGCGGGTGTTCGCCGGGACGATCCGGCGCGCCCCGGGGTTGCGCCTGAGCTATCAGGAGCAGCGCCCGGTGCGCCTCGAGCCCATGCCGATGACCGGCGCCGACCTGCTGCGTGCCGCCGGGCTCGACCCGCGCCGTGCACCGGCGACCCTCGGTGCGCTGCTCGGGCAGCGACTCGATCGGCTCAGCGGGGGGCAGTACCAGCTGCTCTGCGTGTGGTGCGCGCTCGGCGCCGAGGTCGATCTGGTGCTGCTCGACGAGCCGACCAACAACCTCGATCCCGGCGCCGAGCGGTCGCTGCGCGCGCTGCTGGAGACGGCGCGCGCAGACCGAGCGGTGTTGCTGGTCAGTCACGAGCGCGCCTTTCTCGACGCGGTGAGCACCCGGGTGCTGGCGCTCGATGCCGGGGGGTGGTCATGAACGAGGGGCTCGCGCTGCTCGTCGATCCGTTGTTTCGGGTACCGCTGCTCACCGGGCTGGCGGCGAGCCTCGCGCTCGCGCCGATCGGGGTGTTGTTGATGCTCCGCGACGAGTGGCTGGCGGCGCTGGGACTGGCGCATCTGGCGGCCGCCGGTGCCCTCGGTGGGCTCGCGCTCGGCGCGCCGGGGCTTGCAGGCGCCGGGTTCGGTGCACTCGGCGGTGGCCTGGTCAAGGGCGCGCTGGGCCGGCGTGGCAACGGTGTCTACGGCTTCATGATCCTGATCGGCTGGGCGTTGCTGCTGCTGATTGCGGCCAACAGCGCGGTGGGCGAGGGGCTGGGGCAGGCGCTGATCGACGGCCAGCTCTACTTCGCCCGCTGGCCCGAGCTGATCGCGGCCCTGGTGCTGGCGCTGGCGCTGCTGTGGTCGTTGCCCCGGCTGGCCTGGCCGCTGTTGCGCGCGCGTCTGCTGCCCCGGCTCGACCGCGCCAATGGTCGCGCGGCCTGGCGCACCCACCTGGGGATGGATCTCGTCGCCGCGCTCGGCATGGCGGTGGGCACCGCCACGGTTGGATTGATGGGGGCCTTTGCGCTGGTGTTCGTGCCGGCCTGGGTCGCTTTCCGGGTGGCGCGCGGCTGGCGCGCGACCTGGGTGGTGGCGGGGCTGATCGGGGTCGCTGGTTATCTCGGCGCCTTCGTGCTGGCGCTGGCGCTCGATCAGCCGTTCGGCCCGGTGCTGGTGGCGGTGCTGGTGTTGCTGGCCTGGGGCGCGAGCGCGCTCCAGGCGGGGTGGCGATTGCTGACGGGCTGGCGCTGAGCGCGCTCAGTGGCAGGGGTCGCTCCACCAGTGCGAGAGCCGCTGTTCGAGTTCCCGCGCCGGCAGCCCCTCGTAGTGGGAGATGTCGTTGAACAGCCGCAACCGGGCGCGCACCTCGCTGGCGAAGTCGAGGATGGTCAGCCCCGCCGGGCTCTGGTCGAGTCGGTCGCGGTAGCCTCGCGCATCGAAGCCGAGCAGACTGCTCACCAGCAGCCGGTTGGTGCCCTTGTGCGCGACCACCAGCACCGAGCGGTCGTGGTGGTCGTGGACGATGCGGCGCATCACCGGCAGGGCGCGGGCGAGCACGTCGATCCCCGACTCGCCGCCCTTGGGCGCGCTGGTCAGCGGGTCTTCCTGCCAGGCGCTGTATTCCTCGGCGAAGTCGGCGGCGACCTGCTCGCGGGTCAGTCCCTCCCAGTGACCGTAGTCGATCTCGCGCAGCCCTGGCTCGGGGGTGGGTTCGAGACCGTGTGACTCGGCGATGATCCGCGCCGTCTCTATGGTGCGCCCCATCGGGCTGGCGAAGACCGCATCGAGGCTGTCGCAGCGCAGTCGTGCGGCGAGCGCCCGGACCTGGTTGCGGCCCTGCTCGGAGAGCGGCACGTCGGTGGAGCCGGCGAAGCGGTCCTCGGCGGTGAGTTCGGTGGCGCCGTGGCGCACCAGATAGATTCGGGTCGGCATCTTGTTCTCCTCGTTGGCACCAGGTTGTCCCTTGTGTCCCCATGGTCGGGGCACCTGTAGTCGATGTCCAGACGTAACCGGTGTTGAGATCCCCGCCGGTGCGATACGCGGGAGGCTGGTGCTGTGTCAGAATGGATGACCGGAGCAGCGGCGGGTTCCGCGAGGGGCGCGTCGGTGACGATCGGCAGCGGTTTCGCGATGATGGAGGTCTTGGCCCGGTCATGAGCGCACGGAAGACGCGCAGGCGTACGAGCAAGGGGAGTGCCCGCAAGACGACAGGGCGCGGCAGTTCGGGGCTGTTGCGACTGCTGGTGCTGGTGCCGCTGGTGCTGGCGGCGCTCTCGGTGGTGCTGGTCGGGGCGCTGCGCTGGCTCGATCCGCCGAGCTCGGCGTTCATGCTCGAGCACCGGCTCGCCGGGCTGTGGACCGAGGGCCGCGCGCCGCGACTGGCGTATCGCTGGGTCGATCTCGACGACATCGACCCGGAGCTGGCGCTGGCGGTGATCGCCGCCGAGGACCAGCGCTTTCCCGAGCACCACGGCTTCGACCTGGTCGAGCTGCGCCAGGTGCTCGCCGAGCTGGGCGAGGGGGGTCCCAGCCGGGGGGCGAGCACGCTGACCCAGCAGACGGCGAAGAACCTCTTCCTGTGGCCGGGGCGGGACTATCTGCGCAAGGGCATCGAGGCCTGGTTCACGGTGTTGATCGAGACGCTGTGGCCGAAACGGCGGATCCTCGAGGTCTATCTCAACATCGCCCAGTTCGGCCCCGAGGTCTATGGCGCCGAGGCCGCCAGCCGTCGCTATTTCGACCGTTCCGCGGCCAACCTCGGGCGGTCTCGCGCCGCCCGGCTCGCGGCGGTGCTGCCCGATCCACGCGGCTATCGGCTCGATCGTCCCAGCGAGCGGCGGGAGCGGCGTGTAGGCTGGATCCTCGCCCAGATGCGCCAGCTCGGCGGTATCGCCTATCTCGAGCGGCTGCGCTGAGCGCGGCCTTGCGAGGCGCGATGCGATCGCGCAGGATGTCGCCGCCGGTGCCGCGCTGATGAGGTATCGGGATGAGGCGTGCCCGGCGCGCGCGCCCTGGAGTCGCCCTTGGAACACGCAGCCGATCAGCCCGCCGGGAACGAGTCCGACCCGGAACAACCCGCCTCGCCCACCCGCCGGCGTCTTGCGCCAGGGGGGTGGTTGTTGCGCCTGTCGAGTGCGCTGCTCGGTGCCGGGTTGCAGCTCATGCTGCTGGGGCTGCTCGGTGCCGCGGCCTTCGTCCACTTCACCCTGCCCGAGCTGCCCGATGTCGAGCAGCTGCGCGACGTCCAGCTCCAGGAGCCGTTACGGGTCTACAGCGCCGATGGCGCGCTGATCGGCGAGTTCGGCGTGCAGCGTCGCCGTCCGGTGCGCTATCGCGATGTTCCGGCGCTGGTGGTGCAGGCGGTGCTCGCCACCGAGGACAGCCGTTTCTTCCAGCACCGTGGCGTCGATCTGGTGGGGCTGGCGCGCGCCTCGCTGAGCTATGCCCTGACCGGCGAGAAGGCGCAGGGCGGCAGCACCATCAGCATGCAGCTCACCCGCAACTTCTTCCTCTCGCCGGAGAAGACCTTCGCGCGCAAGCTCGCCGAGGTACTGCTGACCCTGCGCGTCGAGCGTACCCTGACCAAGCAGCAGATCCTCGAGCTCTATCTCAACAAGATCTTCTTCGGCCATCGCGCCTACGGCATCTCGGCGGCCGCGGCGCTCTATTACGACAAATCGCTCGATGCGCTGACCCTGCCCGAGGTGGCGATGCTCGCCGGCATCCCCCAGGCGCCCTCGAGCAACAACCCGGTGACCGACCCGGCGCGGGCGCTCGAGCGGCGCAACCATGTGCTCGGGCGGATGCACGCACTCGGCTATATCGACACGCCGCGCTACGAGCAGGCGATCCGCACCCCCGACCGGGCGCGGTTGCATCGCCGCCTGCCCGACCTGGAGGCCGGACACGTCGCCGAGATGGCGCGCCAGGAGATCATCGAGCACTACGGCGAGGCCGCGCTCGGGCACGGCTATCGGGTCTTCACCACCATCGACACCCGGTTGCAGCGCGCCGCGCAGGGTGCGGTGCGCGAGGCGCTGCACGACTACGACCGGCGTCACGGCTATCGCGGTGCCGAGGCGCGCATCGAGCTTGCCGGGCGCACCGAGTCGGCGCTCGATGCGCTGCTCGCCGCTCACCCGCCGCTCGGTGGGTTGCGCGCGGCGCTGGTCACCGCGGTCTCGGCGCGCGCGGCCGAACTCTATCTCGGGCGGGGCGAGCGTGCGCGGCTCGATCTCGGGGCGGTCGCCTGGGCGCGGCCCCTGATCGACGAGAACCGGCGCGGGCGCCGTCCTCGACGTGTCAGCGACGTGCTCACCGTCGGCGACCTGGTGCGACTCTCGCGTGGTGAGGACGGCGACTGGCGGCTCGATCAGCTGCCGGCGGTCGCCGGTGCGTTGGTCTCGATCGATCCGCGCGACGGCGCGGTGCTGGCGCTGGTCGGGGGCTACGACTTCGCCGCGAGCAAATTCAACCGCGCGCTCGACATGCGTCGCCAGCCCGGTTCGAGCTTCAAGCCCTTCATCTATGCCGCCGCGCTCGCCGAGGGCTGGACCCCGGCGAGCCTGGTGCGCGACGCTCCGGTGGAGCTGCCGCGCGGCTCGCGCTGGAACCCGCAGAACGCCGATCGCCGCGCGCTCGGTCCGATCCGGTTGCGTCCGGCGCTGGCGCGCTCGCGCAACCTCGCCACCATCAATCTGCTGCAGAGCGTCGGGTTGGAGGACGCCAAGCGCTATCTCGAGCGCTTCGGCTTCGCCCTGATCGACAACCCCGTCGGACTGTCGCTGGCGCTCGGCACCGTGGAGCTCTCTCCGGTGAGTCTGGCCGAGGGCTATGCGGTATTCGCCAATGGCGGCTATCACGTGCGCCCGCACTTCATCAGCCGGATCGAGGACGGCGAGGGTCGGGAGGTCTTCGTCGCCGCGCCACCGCGCGCCTGCGACGACTGCTGGTACCGGCGTGGTGGCGGCGAGACCCGCACCCGGGCGCTCGCCGCCACCGGCGGCGCGGCCGAGCGGGTGATCGACCCGCGCATCGCCTATCAGATGACCTCGATGTTGCGCGACGTCATCGAGGTCGGCACCGGGCGGCGTGCCCGCGCCCTCGGGCGCGCCGACGTGGTCGGCAAGACCGGCACCACCAACGACCTGCGCGACTCCTGGTTTGCCGGCTATCAGGCCGATTTCGTCACCATCGCCTGGATGGGCTTCGACGACTTCTCCGAGCTCGGTCGCGGCGAGTACGGCGGCGTGGCGGCGTTGGGGATGTGGGTCGAGTTCATGCGCCAGGCGCTCGCCGAGCGCCCGGTGGCGACGCTGAAGCCGCCGCCGGGGATGGTGCGGGTGCGGATCGACCCGGCGCGCGGGATCGAGTCGCGAGGGCCGGGCAGTATCGCCGAGCTGGTGCGCGAGGAGTATCGCCTGATGTTGCTCGGCCCGGACCCGATCCGCGCGGCGCCCGCGCCGGTGGTCGAGGACAGCTCGCCGCGGGTGCTCGACGAGCTGTTCTGAGGCGGCGGCTCAGCCGGCGCAGGGCAAGGGGACGATCGCGCGCTGTTCGCGTTGCAGTCGCTGCAGGGTCTCGCGCAGCTCGCCGAGACGCTCAAGCAGCCGCGTGCGCTGGGTCGCATCGAGGCTGGCGCCGAACCGGGCGGCGAGGGTGACGAGCTGCTCGGTCAGGCGCTCGCCGTCGCGGCGCAGCGCCGCCGGCATGGCGTCGAACTCGACCAGCCAGCCATGGAGGAAGGCGGCGATCCGTGCCTCTCCGGCGCCCTCGTCGAGCAGTGTCATCAGCCGGGTGCGCTGGCTGGCGCGATAGGCGTCGAGTGCGGGCTGGCTGCGCGGCATCGCCGCGGTTAGCTCGCGCACCAGCTGCTGCTGGCTCGCGTTGAGCGGTCCGGTCCAGTCGCCGAGGTTGCGGATATAGCGCCGGGCGCGCTTGCGCCGCTCGCGTTCGGGGTCGGCGGGTGCGGCGCGCTCGGCGTCGCGCTCGCGCCACAGTCGTTCGAGCCGCTGGCGTTGTGTCGGGGTGAGGGTGACGAGCAGCGGCGCTGTCGCGTCGACGAAGAGTTCGGCGTGCTGGCGGTAGATCGGCTCGGCGGCGCGCATCAGGCAGGCGAGATCGTCACGGACGAAGCCGCGCTCGCTCGTCAGGATCAATCCGTCGAGCAGGGCGATGAGCCGGGGTAGCGCCTCGCGCCGATGGCGTGTCTGGACCTCCTGCAGTGCGCGCGTCCAACCGCGCAGCTGTTGCGGCGCGAGGTCGATGCGGTGATCGACATAGACCCCGGTGAGGAAGGGGGCATTGTCGTAGACCAGCGAGACCCGGCTGCAGCCGCCGCCGAGCAGACCGAGTGCGACCAGCACCATGATCCCGAGGTGACGACTCATCCGGCCTGCTCCAGTTCGAGCGTCGGTGCGGCGAACAGATACCCCTGCGCCCAGTGCACGCCGAGCTCGCCGAGGACCTGGGCGGTGGGTTCGTCCTCGACGCATTCGGCGATGGTGGTGATGCCGAGCGAGTCGGCGGTGTACTGGATGCTGGCCACCAGGGCGCGCGACTTGGGTCTGGTGCGGACCTGGGCGATCAGTTCACGATCGATCTTGATGAAGGAGATCGGCAGCTCGGCGAGATAGCCGAGCGAGGAATAGCCGCCGCCGAAGTCGTCGATGGCGAGCCGGAAGCCCTGGTCGAGAAAGGGCGCGAGGGTGGAGCGGAGCTGATGGGCTTGGCCGAGCGGTTCGCGCTCGGTGATCTGCAGGACCAGCGCGCGGGTGCGTCGCCCGGGGCCGAGCCGGGGGCACAGTGCCGCGGCGTGCTGGGCGAGTGCGGCGACCCGCTCGGGGCGGCGCAACAGGTCACCGGAGAGGTTGATGAAGCGCTTGATGGCGGGGCGCTGACCGCCCTCGACGGCGCAGCGGGCGATGGCGCGGCGTCCGAGGATGTCGTCGATACGGTGGAGCAGGTTGAGTCGATCGGCGATCTCGACGAACTCCTGGGCGCAGAGTACCTGCTCGGTGCCGGCGACGATGCGGGCGAGTGCTTCTTCGGCGACCTGGGTGCGACTGGCGAGATCGACGATGCTCTGATAGGCCGGGTGGAGCTGGCCATCGCGGATGGCCCGTTGCACCAGGGCCGCGGTGGAGAGGTTGTGGGCCTGTTCGGCGTTGGTGACACAGGTGCGGTTGCGTCCGCGCAGCTTGGCTTCGTAGAGACCCGCGTCGGCGCGGGCGAGGACGTCGTCGAGGCTGTCGTGGCCGGCGGTGCACTCGGCCACCCCGGCGCTCACCGTCACCTCGAAGCGGCGCTCGGCGAACTCGGGGCGCGCGCGCTCGACGGCCTGGCGCATCCGTTCGATACCCTGGTAGGCCTGCTCGATGCGGGTGGCAGGCAGCACCACCAGGAACTCCTCGCCGCCCCAGCGGCCCACCCAGTCGCCCTGACGGATGCTGCGTCTGAGCGCGATGGCGACCTGCTTGAGGATGTGGTCGCCGGCGCTGTGACCGTGGATGTCGTTGATCAGCTTGAAGCGGTCGATGTCGAACAGCGCGAGACAGTAGGGGCTGCCCGAGCGTTCGCTGCGCGCCTGCTCGAGTCGCAGATAGCCGTTGAGCGCGCGTCGGTTGGGCAGGCCGGTGAGTTCGTCATGGGTGGCCATCTGGAACATGCGCTGTTCGAGCCGACTCAGCCGCTCGCTCTGGACCGAGGCGCCGAGGACGTTGGCCGCCGCGCGCAGCGCCTGGATCTCGACCTCGCTCCAGTGGCGCCTGCGAGTGCAGTCGTCGAAACCGATGAACCCCCACCAGTGCTTGGCGACGAAGACCGGCACCACGACCAATGAGCTGATCCCCTGGGCCTGGAGGATCTCGCGCTCACCCTCGGGGAGGCTCTCGACACAGCCCTGCACCACGCCGCCGCCACGCAGGGTCTGGCACCAGCGGCCGAAGCCGGTCTCGATGGGGAAGCTCTGCAGTTGGCTGTTGCTGATCTGGCTCGCGACGCCGGGTGCCGAGAACTCGTGACGCTGACTGGTGTAGAGTATCCCGTCGATACCGAGATGGTTCTCGAAGACATAGGCGCGGCTGGCATGGGCCGCTCGCGCCAGGTGTTCGAGCATCCGTGGTACGTATTCCCCCCAGTTCGCGCAACCGAAGTACTCGGCGGCGAGACCCACGGCCTTGAAGATCGCGCTGGCACTGTCGAGCGCCGCATCCTGCCCGTCGGTCGAGGGGGAGGGCGGTGTCGATGTGCCGGGTGTCCAGAGGGGGGCTGCGCCGTTTGGCTTGCTTCTTTCCCCGCTGGCTGTACACTCTGAACCTTTTTCCAACTTCATCTTCAACGAGGTCCCCCCGTGGTCGCCCCCGAGTCAGATTTCCATCGCATCAAGCGCTTGCCGCCCTATGTCTTCAACATCGTCAACGAGTTGAAGGCCGCGGCGCGAGCGCGGGGCGAGGACATCATCGATTTCGGCATGGGCAACCCCGATCAGCCGACGCCGCAGCACATCGTCGACAAGCTGATCGAGGTCTCGGAGCGCGGCAACACCCACCGTTATTCGGTCTCGCGCGGCATCCCGCGGCTGCGTCGCGCCATCTGTCACTGGTATCGCGATCGCTTCGACGTCCATCTCGATCCCGAGACCGAGGCCATCGTCACCATCGGTTCCAAGGAGGGGCTCGCCCACCTCGCGCTGGCGACCATGGATGCCGGTGATACGGTGCTGGTGCCCAACCCGGCCTATCCGATCCATCCCTATGGCTTCATCATCGCCGGTGCCGACGTGCGCCATGTGCGCCTGACCCCGGACGTGGACTTCTTCGAGGAGCTGCGGCGCGGTATCCAGGAGTCCTGGCCCAAGCCCAAGATGCTGGTGCTCAACTTCCCCGGCAACCCCACCGGGCAGTGTGTCGATCTCGAGTTCTTCGAAAAGGTCATCGAGATCGCCCGCGAGCACGGCATCTGGGTGGTGCACGACATCGCCTATGCCGACATCGTCTTCGACGGCTACAAGGCCCCCTCGATCCTCCAGGTACCCGGTGCCAAGGACATCGCCGTCGAGTTCTTCTCGATGTCCAAGAGCTACAACATGCCCGGCTGGCGCGTCGGCTTCATGTGCGGCAACCCGACTCTGGTCTCCGCGCTGGCGCGGATCAAGTCCTATCTCGACTATGGCACCTTCACCCCGATCCAGGTCGCGGCGATCGCCGCGCTGGAGGGGCCGCAGGAGTGCGTGCGCGAGATCAGCGACATGTATCAGAGTCGGCGCGACGTGCTCTGCAGCGGTCTCAACGCCGCCGGCTGGGCGGTCGAGCCGCCCAAGGCGACGATGTTCGTGTGGGCGCCGATCCCCGAGCCTTATCGCGAGATGGGGTCGCTGGAGTTCTCGAAAAAGCTCCTGCGCGAGGCCAAGGTGGCCGTGGCCCCCGGTATCGGCTTCGGCGAGTACGGCGACACCCATGTCCGCTTCGGCCTGATCGAGAACGAGCATCGCACTCGTCAGGCGATCCGTGGCATCAAGGAGATGTTCCGCCACGACGCCCAGGCCGGCGCCTGAGCCGTTCACGGTGACGCGCCCATCATGGATGGGCGCGTCCGGACCGATTCCAACCAGGACACAGCGCCCCGTCCGGCGGGCGGGCGACGAAGAGGTACTATGATGAAACCGGTGAAAATCGGACTCTTGGGCTTGGGAACCGTCGGTGGCGGCACGGTCAGCGTGCTGGCCAACAATGCCGCGGAGATTGCGCGCCGCGCCGGTCGCGAGATCCAGATCGCGCATGCCGCAGCGCGTGCCTATGACGCCGATGCCATCGATGGGCTGGAGCGGGTCGGACGCATCGGCGACGATGCCTTCGCGGTGGTCGAGGACCCCGAGGTCGAGGTGGTCATCGAGCTGATCGGCGGCTATTCGCCGGCCCGCGAGCTGGTACTGCGCGCGATCGAGAACGGCAAGCACGTGGTCACCGCCAACAAGGCGCTGATCGCACTGCACGGCAACGAGATCTTCGCCGCCGCCCGCGAACACGGGGTGACGGTCGGTTTCGAGGCGGCGGTGGCCGGCGGCATCCCGATCATCAAGGCGGTGCGCGAGGGGCTGGCCGCGAACCACATCGAGTGGGTGGCCGGCATCATCAACGGCACCGGAAACTTCATCCTCACCGAGATGCGCGACAAGGGTCGCGACTTCGCCGACGTGCTCGCCGAGGCGCAGGCGCTCGGCTATGCCGAGGCCGATCCGACCTTCGATGTCGAGGGGATCGATGCGGCGCACAAGCTCACCATCCTCGGCTCGCTCGCCTTCGGCATCCCGCTGCAGTTCGATCGCTGCTTCACCGAGGGGATCTCGAAGATCGGCGCGCTCGACGTCGCCTATGCCGCCGAGCTCGGCTATCGCATCAAGCACCTGGGGATCGCGCGTCGCGGCGAGCAGGGCATCGAGCTGCGCGTCCACCCGACGCTGATCCCCGAGCGTCGCCTGCTGGCCAATGTCGACGGGGTGATGAACGCGGTGCTGGTCAAGGGCGATGCGGTCGGCCCGACGCTCTATTACGGTGCTGGCGCCGGCGCCCTGCCGACGGCCTCGGCGGTGGTCGCCGATCTGGTCGACGTGGTGCGCACGCTGACCACCGACCCGAGCAACCGGGTGCCGCATCTCGCCTTCCAACCCGACGAGCTGGCCGATACGCCGGTGCTCGAGATGGAGGCGGTCGAGACCGCCTACTACCTGCGTCTCTCGGCGCTCGACCAGCCCGGGGTGATGGCGCGCATCGCCAGCATCCTCGGCGAGCACGGCATCAGCATCGAGGCGATCAAGCAGCAGGAGCCGGGCGAGGGCGAGACCCATGTGCCGCTGGTGATGCTCACCCACCGGGTGCTCGAACGCCAGATGAACGCCGCGCTCGCCCAGATCGAGGCGCTCGACTCGGTGCAGGGCGAGATCATCCGCATTCGTGTCGAGATGCTCTCGGGCTGAGCATGGGGGCGCCGGGGCCGAACGGCCCCGGCCCCGATCGCCGTGCGAAGAGACGCCGCCGGTCGACCCTCTCGCTGGTGTCGTCTCGTCCAGCAAGATCCCTCTCCCTGACGACTCCTCCCGCTGCCTGCTGATTCAGGCGCATCCTTCATCATCATTCATCCGTTTTTTGCCTGCTCGGTGAATCGGCGTCCGACACGGGTTGATCGGATGTCTCAGCGTCCTGGCCCGAGGTCGTCGTGCGCGCAACCAAGCGCTCGAGCTGCTGCTCGAGGGTGCGACGTCGCGCGTGCTCGGCGAGCAGTCGGGTCTGGAGTCGTTCGCGTCCCCGTTCGCTGCGCCCTAGTCGTGCCTCGAGCTGGGCGTGCGCGTCGATGAGCTGGCGGTGCTGCGCGTCGAGCGCTGCGCGCGTCTCCTCGCTGTGTGCGAGTTGTGTCTCCAGCTGATTACGTATCCGTTCGCCCCTCTGCTGCGTCTCGTGCAGCTTCGCCAACGCCTGCGCTTGTTGTTGATTGTCCCGTTCGCGCTCGCGCAGCTCGCCGGCGAGGGCGGCGTTGTCACGGTTGAGCCGGGTGATCTCGTCCTGCTTGACGATCAGGGTCTGCGCCTGCTGGCGTAGTTCCGCCTGTAATTGCTGAACCTGTTGGTCGTGGCGGCGTTGATCCTGTTCGCGCTGAAGGCGACTGGCCTCGCGATAGTGTTCGAGCGCCTCGCGGGCATGACGGTGCTTCTCCTCGATCGAGGCGAGATGTTGCGCCTGGACCTCGAGCCGTTCCTGTAGTCCCAGTTTTTCCTGCTCCAGGGTCGCCAAGGCGATCGCCTGTCCCTGACCCCGTTGCTCCAGTTCAATGATGCGCGCGGCCTGCTCGGCGAGGGTCGTCTCGCGCGCGGCGATTCCCTGGCGCAATCCCTCGACCTCTGTCGCGAGTCCATCGCGGGCTGTCTCGATCTCTTCGAGCTGCTGACGCTGAGTCTGTATCTGCGCCTGATGACGGCGTTCGGCGGCGGCGACGATCTCTTCTGCCTCGCCCTCGAGGGTGCGGGCGAGCTCGGCGACGAGCTGTTGGATCGGCTCGCTCAGGCCCTTGGCATCGCCGATCCGGCGTGCCTCTTCTTCTTCCAACTCCTTGAGATAACGATGAATCGTGCTCTTTGAGCCGGTGTTGCCGAGGGCGACGCGGACGGCGTCGATCGAGGGGTGTCGGTCCTGTGCGAGCAGGGTGTCGCGCGCCTGTTTGACCAGCGCCTTGGTGATGCCGCCGCGTGCCATGGGGTTGTTCTCCGGTTTATTTTGTACTGTATTACGTAGTATGTATATACGTATTATTTTTGAGCGTCAATTTTTGTGTTCAGGAAAAATAAAAGGCGGGATAATATGACTTATCCCATGTCAGACCGGGATGAGGGCCGCAATCAGGCCCGGTCTGAACAGGCTGGGTACAAGCGGTACGGACCCGGTAGCGAAGACGGGCCGTCAGAGACGATGAAGAGAAGGAGCACATCGGGCATGCAGCGGATCGAGCGCTATATCGAGGCGGCCACCCGCGACAACACCAGACGCGGTTATCGCGCGGCGATCCGTCATTACGAGGAGACCTGGGGCGGGTTGTTGCCGGCGACTGCCGAGTCCGTCGCCCGCTATCTCGCTGATCACGCCGAGCAGCTCGCGCTCAATACCCTGCGCCTGCACCTGGCGGCACTGGCGCGCTGGCATCGTGACCAGGGCTTCCCCGACCCGACCAAGGCGCCGGTGGTGCGTCAGGTGATGCGCGGTATCAGTGAGCTGCACCCGGCACGCGAGCGTCAGGCGCGGGCGCTGCGGCTGGAGGACCTGGTGCGGGTCGACGCCATGCTGGAGGCGCGGATCCGCGAGGCTGGGATCAGTGAGGCATTGCGCGCGCGGCGCGATCGGGCGCTGCTGCTGGTCGGCTTCTGGCGGGCCTTCCGTGGCGATGAGCTGCTGAGGCTTGCGGTCGAGGACGTTCGCCGGGAACACGACGGCGGGTTGTTGATCCGGCTCGCGCGCACCAAGACCTCGCGCGGCGAGACCCGCGACTATCCGCTGCCCCGGCTCTCCAGGCTGTGTCCGGTCGCGGCCTATGCCGATTGGGTCGGCTGCGCCGGGATCGAGCGCGGCGCGGTGTTCCGTGGCATCGATCGCTGGGGGCGGGTGCGCGAGCAGGGGCTGCACCCCAACAGCCTGATCCCGCTGCTGCGCCGATTGCTCGAGGAGGCCGGGGTGGCGGATGCGGCGAGCTACAGCGCCCACTCGCTCAGACGGGGCTTCGCCTCCTGGGCGAGCGCCAGTCAGTGGCAGCTGCGCGAGCTGATGGACTATGTCGGCTGGCGTGACGCGCGCTCGGCGCTGCGCTATATCGAGCGCGCCGCGCCCCGGCTGGGCGGGCGTATCGAGCGCGCGCTGGCCGCGCCGGAGGAGGCCTCGGGTTGAATTCGCCGCGCCCGGCGCACATCCCCGGATCATGCCAGCCCGAGCGGGGACGAAGGAGATGCCGAGCGCGCAGACGACCTGTTACGAGTGTGACGCCAACTGCCCGATCGAGGTCGAGCTCGATACCGCCGGCGAGCCGGTAAAGGTCCGCGGGCCCGACTGCCCGCGCTGTTATGTCCAGCTCGAACGGCGCGATCACCCCGAACGACTGCTCCATCCGCTGCGCCGGGTCGGTCCACGAGGCAGTGGACGCTTCGAGCGGATCGGCTGGGACGAGGCGCTCGACACCATCGCCGCCGAGCTGACGCGTGCCCGTGAACGTCACGGTGCGCCGGCGGTGGGCTTCTTCGCCGGCTATACCAAGGAGGCGCGACCGCAGCTGCAGCGACTCGCCCACAGCTTCGGCTCACCCAATTACATGACCGAGAGCGGCTGCTGTTTTTCGGCCACCATGGTCGCCGAGAAGCTCACCCTCGGCTACAAGATCAAGACCACCTCGACCGTGGTCTCGCCGAAGACGCGCTGTCATCTCATCTGGTCGACCAATCCGCGCGGCTCGATCCCGCCCTTCGACCAGCACCCGCTGGCCAGTCCACGCCCCGAGCGGGCGCTGATCGTGGTCGACCCCAGACGCACGCCGCTGGCCGAGCGCGCCGATGTCCATCTGCAGATCCGCCCCGGTACCGATGGGGCGCTTGCCCTCGGCTTCCATCATCTGATCTTCGCCAACGGCTGGCAGGATCAGGTCTTTCTCGATCAGTGGGGGCAGGGCGTGGATGCCTTCCGCGACTATGTCCGCGACTTCGACCCGCGTCGGGTGGCGGCGATCTGCGGGGTGGCGGCCGCCGACATCGAGCGCGCCGCCGAGTGCTACGCCACCACCGCCCCGGCGCAGATCACCCTGTCGCCGACCGCCACCGTGCAGCACAGCAACGGCTTCCAGAACCATCGCGCGCTGATCCTGCTCAGCGCGGTGACCGGCAACCTCGATCGCGAGGGCGGCAACCGCTTCTTCAACGACAAGGCGCTGCCCCGGCCGATCGAGCGCTTCGATCACTGTCTGGCGGCCTTGCCGCCGCGTGTCGGCAGCGAGCGCTTCCCGATCTGGACCCGCTACTGGCCGGCGGCGCAGAGCATGCTGCTGCCCGATTGCATCCTCGCGGGCGATCCGCAGCCGATCCGCGCGCTGCTGGCGATGGGGATCAATACCGCGATGTGGCCGAACTCGGCGCGGATGGAGCGGGCGCTCGGCGCGCTCGATTTCTTCGCCGCCAGCGACTTTTTCCACAACCCCGCGACCCGTCAGGCCGATATCGTGCTGCCGGCGGCGACCAACCTGGAACGCCCGGCGCTGATCGCCTATCCCGGCTGCGCCTATCAGGGCGAGGTGCGCTATCGGCGCGCGTTGCTCGCCCCGCGGGGCGAGGCCCGTGCGGACGGCGAGATCTTCCTCCAGCTCGGGGTGCGGCTGGGGATGGGGGCGCTGTTCTGGGACGGGGACCTCGAGGCCTCCTGGGCGGAGGCCGCCGAGGGGCTGCCCGAGGCGGTACGCGAGGCGATCTATGCCAGCCCCGACGGGGTGACCGTCTATGCCGATGCGATCGACGACCTGGTCGATCATGGTTTCATGGACGCCGATCGGCTCTATCGGCTGCGTGGCTTCCCCACCGACAGCGGCAAGGTGGAGTTCGACTCGGACGCGTTGCGCGCTGCCGGTCACGACGGTCTCCCGGTCTATCGCGAACCGGCCGAGGGGCCGGTCTCCACCCCGGCGCTGGCCTGCCGTTTCCCGCTGGTGCTGACCAGCGGCGCGCGCACCAAGTTCGACACCCACTCGCAACACCAGCACAGCGCGCGGATGCGTCGGGCCATTCCCCGTCCGCTGGTCGAGATCCACCCCGAGGATGCCATGGTGCGCGGCATCGACGATGGCGATGCGGTGATGGTCGGCTCGCCCCGTGGCGAGGTGCGCTTCTATGCCCAGGTGACCGAGCGCATCAAGCCGGGCGTGGTGCACTGTGTGCACGGCTGGAACGAGGCCAACGTCAATCTGCTCACCGATGATGTGCACCTCGACCCGATCAGCGGCTTCCCGCCGTTCAAGTCGGGGCTGTGCGAGATCCGACCGCTCGATTGAGGTCGGGCCGTGCCCTTTATCGGTGTTCTCCCCGAGCGCGAATCACTGTTCCGGCCCCAGCCGCGCCGGGTGGTGGCGGTGAGCGATGCCGCCGCCTGGCGACTCAACCCGGTGCATCGCGGGGTCTACGACAAGCTCGCCCTGGCGCTGACCGAGGGCCTGCTGGCCGCGCCCTGCGGGGTGTCGCCGATGGCGTTCGGGCTCGCGCCGGAGACGCCGGTGTTCGTCAAGCCGATCGTCAACCTCGCCGGGATGGCGCTCGAGGCCGGGGTGTCTCGCGCCGATGCCGTGCCGGTGCGTCCCGGGAGCTTCTGGTGCGAGCGGCTGGAGGGCGAGCAGACCAGCAGCGATCTGCTGCTCGAGTCCGGACACATTCGCTGGCAGGCGCACACCCGTGCCGGCCAGTGGCGTGACCAGGGACGACCCTGCGTCTGGGAGGTCGGGGTCGCGATCCCGGAGATCGAGCCGGAGCTGGCGCAACTGGTCGATCGCCATCTCGCCGACTACACCGGGCTGTGCAACATCGAGCTGATCGGGGGGCGGCCGGTGGAGATCCATCTGCGCGGCTCCAACGGCTTCTTCGATCTCTATGGCCCGGGGTTCGTCCCCGCCTGGGTGGCGCTGGTCGACGGCGCGCCCTTCGTGCCGCCACCGCCGGTCCCCGGTGGCATGGTGATCTCGGTGTTCGGTCGGCGAGCGCTGAGCGGGGAGGAGAGCGAGGCGCTGGCCGCGCTCGGGGTCAGCGTGAGCGAGGATCGGCACACCCCGGATCGGGTGGCGATCCTGCGCGCGACCGATCGCGCGGTCGGCCGCGCGGCGCTGGCGCTGCTCGAGCGCCGGCGCGGCTGATCAGATCCGGGGCAGGGCGAGCGGGTCGCGCTTGCGCGGGTTGGCGCGATAGAGGATGGCGATGTTGCCGATGCGATTGACCAGCATCGCCCCGGTGCGCTCGATGAGCTCGGCGATGGCCGCGTCGCGCAGCTCACGATCGCCGGCGCTGATCTTGGTCTTGAGCAGCTCGTGATGATCGAGCGCGATCTCGAGCTCGGCGATCACCCCATCGGTGATGCCGTGCTGACCGACGATGACGACGGGCTTGAGATGATGCGCTTGCTGCTTGAGCCAGCGTTTCTGTTTTTCGGTGATGCTCATGAAGGCCTTGGCTGTGTTGTGCGAAACGGGTCGGGGCCGGTGCAGGACCGGCCCCGATGGGGGGCGATGATAGCAGTCCCGGCGGCGCTCTGCCGCCTCGGATCGGCTCAGTCCCCGAGCGCTGTCGGTGCGCGCTCGACCTCGACCAGCACCTCGTTGCGACGCAGGAACGGCAGCGAGAAGGGCGAGTTGTAGCGGGCATAGATCGGCGTGCCGACCGGGCTCAGGCCGGCGCCCTGCACGGCGGCGAGCAGCTGCGACTCATGCTCGCGATAGCGTCCCTCGCCCCAGCCGCCGGAGTAACGGTGCGCGGCGAGCAGTCGCGCCGGGATCTCGCGGATGTGGACGCGCCCGTCGTTGGGGCGGGGCAGGGTGTCGCGGGTGAAGTGTGCGGGCATGATGAAGCTGATGCGATAGCGTGCTTCACCGCTCGGCTGCTGGGTCACCGGCGCGGTCATGGCGATGCGCTCGCCGCGCCCCAGCGGTTGCTGGTTGACCGGTGCGGTCATGGCGATCTTCCGTGACCCCTGGTTGTTACCGAAGATGTAGTCGGCGAGCACGCGAAAGGCGCGACCGCCGACGGCATCGAAGGTGCCCTCGACCTCGACCTCGGCGACCAGCAATGGCGGATAGCGGCGCAGCTCGAAGCCGCGGTGTTGTTCGATCAGGGTATAGGCGGGTTGTTCGGTGGCCATCAGTCGTCCTCCGATGCTGCCCAGGATCAGCGCGAGCGCCAGGGCGGCGAGCGTCGCGCGCCGGATGTTCGATCTCGGCATGGTCCTCTCCTCGTGACGTCCCTGGTCCCCAGGCTATGGGCGTTGGTCGGTGATTGACAGGGTGAGCCTGACAGTGAGCCGGCCCAGCGGATAAACTGAGCGATTGTCCATCCAATTCCGCGATCCGCCGAACATGAGTCAATACTGGAGCGACCTGGTCCACACCCTGCAGCCCTATGTCCCCGGTGAGCAGCCCAGGCATGTCGAGCTGACCAAGCTCAACACCAACGAGAACCCCTATCCGCCCTCGCCGCGGGTGCGTGCGGTGCTCGATGACGCGGCGGTCGACGCGCTCCGACTCTATCCCGATCCCGACAGCGGCGCGCTCAAGGCGGCCCTCGCCGCGCGTGCGGGGCTGGCGCCGGAGAACGTCTTCATCGGCAACGGTTCGGATGACGTGTTGGCGCTCGCCTTCATGGCCTTCTTCAAACAGCCCGAGCCGCTACGCTTCCCGGATCTGACCTACGGTTTCTATCCGGTCTATTGCAAGCTTTTTGGGATCGCCTCGCGGATCGTCCCGCTCAATGCCGCCTTCGAGGTCGACCCGGCCGACTATGTCGCCGAGAGCGGTCCGATCGTGCTCCCCAACCCCAATGCCCCGACTGGTCGGGCGCTGCCGCTCGAACAGCTCGAGCGCCTGCTCGCGGCCAACCGCGAGCGGGTGGTGCTGATCGACGAGGCCTATGTCGACTTCGGCGCCGAGAGCGCGGTGGCGCTGCTCGCCGAGCACCCGCAGCTCTTGGTGGTGCAGACCTTCTCCAAGTCGCGCTCGCTGGCCGGGCTGCGGGTCGGCTTCGCCTATGGCTCGGCCGAGCTGATCGCGGGTCTGGAGCGGGTCAAGGACTCCTTCAACTCCTATCCGCTCGATCGGCTGGCGCAGGCCGGCGCGCTCGCCGCGCTGGAGGACGAGGACTACTTCCGCGACTGCATCGCGCGAGTGATGGCCACGCGCGAGTGGACGGTCGCCGAACTCACCCGGCGCGGCTTTGCGGTGCTGCCCTCGCAGACCAACTTCGTGCTGGCGCGGGTGCCGAACGGCCGTGCCCGCGCGCTCTTCGAGCAGCTGCGCGAGGTCGGGGTGCTGGTGCGTTATTTCGATCGGCCACGTCTGCATGAGCACCTGCGCATCTCGATCGGTACCGATGCCGAGATGCGTCGTCTGGTCGAGGAGATCGACCGCCTGCTCGACTGAGAGTGGTGATTCGGGACGCGTTCAACCCGACATGGCGGTTTACCCGGTTGTGCTCGGGCGCGTAAAATTAACCGTTTATCCATAAAAACCCGGTCGACACGACGCGGAGGGACACTTGGCAGAGCTTGAGGATATCCGTTATCTGGTCGGCCCCGGCGGGGCGCTCACCGGGCGGTTGCGCGTACCGGGCGACAAGTCGATCTCGCATCGCTCGATCATGCTCGCGGCGCTGGCCGAGGGCGAAACCCGGATCAGCGGTTTTCTCGAGGGCGCCGATGCCCTCGCCACGCTCGCGGCCTTTCGCCGCATGGGCGTCGAGATCGAAGGCCCGGAGGCGGGCAGGGTGCGGGTGCGCGGGGTCGGTCTGCATGGGCTCGAGGCCCCGGACGCGGTGCTCGACATGGGCAACTCCGGCACCTCGATGCGGTTGCTCGCCGGTTTGCTCGCCGGTCAGCGTTTCGCCACCACCCTGGTCGGCGACGCCTCGCTGACGCGGCGTCCGATGCGTCGGGTGACCGAACCGCTGGCGCGGATGGGCGCGCGGATCGAGACCTCGGAGACCGGCACCGCGCCGTTGCGCATCACCCCGGTCGAGACACTCGCCGGGATCGATTACGCACTGCCGGTGGCCAGCGCCCAGATCAAATCGAGCCTGCTGCTCGCCGGGCTCTTCGCCGCAGGCGAGACCTGTGTGACCGAGCCTGCGCCGACGCGCGATCACACCGAACGCATGCTCAGCGCCTTCGGCTATCGGCTGCGTCGCGACGGCGCTCGGGTCTGTCTGAGCGGTGGCGGACGGCTGCAGGGCTGTGAGCTGGTGGTGCCGGCCGATATCTCCTCGGCGGCCTTCTTCCTCGTCGGCGCGAGCATCGCGCCGGGCTCGGATCTGCTGCTCGAGGGGGTCGGTATCAACCCCACCCGGATCGGCGTGATCAACATCCTGCGCGCCATGGGCGGTGACATCGAGCTGCGCGACGAGCGCATGGCCGGCGGCGAGCCGGTGGCCGATATCCGCGTGCGTCATGCGCCGCTCCACGGGATCGAGATCCCGCGCGACCAGGTCCCCCTGGCCATCGACGAGTTCCCGGCGCTGTTCATCGCCGCCGCCTGTGCCGAGGGCGAGACCCGGCTCGGCGGCGCCGAGGAGCTGCGGGTCAAGGAGAGCGATCGCATCCAGGTGATGGCCGATGGTCTGGCCACGCTCGGCATCGAGGCCGAGCCGCTGCCCGACGGCATCCGCATCCGTGGCGGCGCGCTCGGCTCGAACCTCGGGCGAGCGCCGATCCAGGCCCACGGCGATCACCGCATCGCCATGTCCTTCGCCATCGCCGCACTGCGCGCCGCCGGGCCGGTGGAGATCCACGACTGCGCCAACGTCGAGACCTCCTTCCCCGGCTTCCCACGGCTGGCGGCGAGCGCCGGGTTGCAGATCGAGGAGCAACAACGCGCATGATTCCGGTAATTACCGTCGATGGTCCCTCGGGGACCGGCAAGGGGACCCTGACCGCGCTGCTCGGCGAACGGCTCGGCTGGCACTGTCTCGACAGCGGGGCGCTCTACCGGGTGCTCGGGCTCGCCGCCGGGCGCGCCGGGGTGGACCTCGAGGATGCCGAGGGACTGGCGGCGCTCGCCGCCGGGCTCGAGCTACGCTTCGTCGAGCGCCGGGTGCTGCTCGCCGACGAGGACGTCAGTGACCTGATCCGCACCGAGCAGGCCGGCATGGCCGCCTCACGCGCCGCCGCGCACGCCCCGGTGCGTGAGGCGTTGCTCGAATGGCAGCGACGCATGGCGCGCGAGCCTGGGCTGATCGCCGATGGTCGCGACATGGGCACCGTGGTCTTCCCTCAGGCTCCATTGAAAGTCTTTCTCGATGCCAGCCCCGAGGTGCGCGCCGAACGGCGTTATAAACAGTTGAAAGAAAAGGGGTTGGATGCTAGTCTCCCGGACCTCATAAAGGATATTCGCGAGCGCGATCAGCGCGACCGCAACCGCGCGGTCGCGCCGCTGCGTCCGGCAACGGACGCCGTGACGCTGGATTCGACCGCGATGTCCATTCAGGAAGTGCTCGATCGGGTCTTGGAAGAGGTAAGGCGCGTCTTCCCGGAGCTGGTCTCTTGACGTCGATCCCGTCTCTCGGGACGGGTCGACACTTGGTCGGGTCGGTGCGCGCTGCATCGGCCTTGTCGTTTAATTCATCACCCACCGCTCCGGACGGAGTGGAACGCGCGCCGTTCTTCAGGATAATTGGATCTCATGACCGAAAGCTTTGCCGAACTTTTTGAACAGAGTCTGAACACCACCCAGCTCCAGCCGGGCACCATCGTCATTGGTACCGTGATCGAAATCACGTCCGACAACGTGATGGTGAACGCCGGGCTGAAGTCCGAGGGCGTGATCCCGCGCAGCCAGTTCATCAGCGCCGAAGGCGAGCTCGAGGTCGCCGTCGGCGACGAGGTCGAGGTCGCCCTGGACGCGGTCGAGGACGGTTTCGGCGTCACTCGTCTGTCGCGCGAGAAGGCCAAGCGTTTCGCGGCCTGGGATCACCTGGAGAAGGCCTTCGAGGCCGCCGAGACCGTCAAGGGCATGATCAACGGCAAGGTCAAGGGCGGCTTCACCGTCGACCTCGGTACCGTGCGTGCCTTCCTGCCGGGCTCCCTGGTCGACGTGCGTCCGGTGCGTGACACCACCTACCTCGAAGGCAAGGAGCAGGAATTCAAGGTCATCAAGCTCGACCGCAAGCGCAACAACGTCGTGGTGTCGCGCCGTGCGGTGGTCGAGGAAGAGTACAGCGCCGAGCGCGAGGCGCTGCTCAAGAACCTCGAAGAGGGCATGGAGATCAAGGGTATCGTCAAGAACCTCACCGATTACGGTGCGTTCCTGGATCTCGGCGGTATCGACGGCCTGCTGCACATCACCGACATGGCCTGGCGTCGCGTCAAGCACCCCTCCGAGGTGGTTGAGATCGGTGACGAGATCAGCGTCAAGGTGCTCAAGTTCGATCGTGAGCGTCAGCGCGTCTCCCTCGGCCTCAAGCAGATGGGCGAGGATCCGTGGGTCAACATCTCGCGTCGCTACCCCGAGAGCACCCGCGTCTTCGGTAAGGTGACCAACATCGCCGACTACGGCTGCTTCGTCGAGATCGAAGAGGGCGTCGAGGGTCTGGTCCACGTCTCCGAGATGGACTGGACCAACAAGAACATCCACCCGAGCAAGGTCGTCGCGCTCGGCGACGAGGTCGAGGTCATGGTGCTCGACATCGACGAGGAGCGTCGTCGCATCTCGCTCGGCATCAAGCAGTGCGCACTCAACCCCTGGGACGAGTTCGCCGCGACCCACAAGAAGGGCGACCACGTCACCGGCAAGATCAAGTCGATCACCGACTTCGGTATCTTCATCGGTCTCGAGGGTGGCATCGACGGTCTGGTGCACCTCTCCGACATCTCCTGGGACGAGTCCGGCGAGCAGGCCCTGCGTCGCTACAAGAAGGGCGACGAGCTCGAGACCGTGGTGCTCTCGGTCGACCCCGAGCGCGAGCGCATCTCGCTCGGCGTCAAGCAGCTCGACAAGGATCCCTTCTCCAGCTTCGTGGCGCTGCACGACAAGGGCAGCATCGTCACCGGCGTGATCACCGAGGTCGATCCCAAGGGCGCGACCATCGCGCTGGCCGACGGTGTCGAGGGCTACCTCCGCGCCTCCGAGATCTCGCGTGACCGCGTCGAGGATGCGCGCACCGTGCTCAAGGCCGGCGAGGAGATCGAGGCCAAGTTCCTCGGTGTCGATCGCAAGAACCGCACCCTGTCGCTGTCGATGAAGGCGAAGGACGTCGAAGAAGAGCAGGCGGCAATCAAGGGTTATGCCCGCGAGTCCTCCAGTGGCACCGCCACCCTCGGCGACATCCTCAAGGAGCAGATGGAAGAGGCCCAGCGCGGCAACTAATGCCGGCTTGACGCTTCCATGACCCTCCGGGGCCCGTCGTCTGGCGGGCCCCGCATGCTTTTCCAGGAGTCGATACCATGACGAAATCCGAGCTGATCGACGTTCTGGCCGCCGAGCAGGATCATCTTCCCTACAAAGATGTCGAAGAGGCGGTTCGAAAGATCCTCGAGCGCATGAGCAGCGCGCTCGCCTCCGGTGAACGAATCGAGATTCGTGGCTTCGGAAGCTTTTCGCTCCATTACCGTCCACCCCGTATCGGTCGCAACCCGAAGACCGGGGAATCGGTGGCCCTGGCCGGCAAGCACGTCCCGCACTTCAAGCCAGGCAAGGAACTCCGGGATCGCGTCAACCAGGCATTCCAGCGGGACCGGGCCGCGCAGGCCGACGTTGTCGATGACGACGATGCCAGCGCGCCCTCCCTGCAGGTCGCAGTCTCCAGCTGAGACCGCTCGACGGGCATCGTGAGCCTCACGGTGCCCGTTTCTCATCGACCCTCCGGTGTGTCCCGACACCATGCGCGATGATCAACCCTATCTGATCGAGCTGCGTCACTACACCCCCCGCCAGACACGCCACCACCATCCCCATGCCCAGGTGGTGATCCCGTTGCAGGGCACCATGGATCTCGCCATCGCCAGCCGTGAGACCCGGCTCGCCGTCGGTATGGTCGCGGTGCTCGCGCCCGGCACCCGGCATGATTTCAGCGGCAGCGCACGCAATCGATTCCTGGTGTTCGACCTCGCCGATCCGCTGTTGATCGAACGCTGTCTGGACGATGATGCGGCGCCGGTGCGAACCCTGGGCTCCACGGCTTCGCGTTATCTCGCCCTGCTCGCCGGTGAGCTGGAACAGGGCGGACGGCGCCTCTGCTCGCGCGCGGCGATCACTACGGCGTGCGAATTGCTTGCCGAGCCTGCTGCCGAGGCCATCGACGGCGAGATCAGGCCGCCCTCGCGCTTGCTGCGTGCTGAACGCCTGCTCGCCGGAGAGGGTGCCGATGGGCCGAATGTGGCCGAGATTGCAGCCAGCGTCGGACTCTCGGTCAGTCAGCTCAATCGGCTGTATCGGGCCCGTCATGGACGCTCTCCCAAGCAGGCTCAGATCGCCGAGCGACTCGCACGCGCCACTCGGCTGCTGCGCGAGACCGATCACTCGGTCGCGACCATCGCCCACCTGCTCGGCTATCGCAATCCGTCTTCCTTCTGCAGCCTGTTCAAAGAGCATCTCGGGATGACCCCGAGCGATTACCGACGCGCAGCGGCTGGAGCAGGGTGAGCGATTTCCGAATCCTTTGCGCGGTTTGCCGAACGACACCGCGGGCGCTGCTGCACTAGGCTGTCGCGCTTTATCGTCAACGACCAGGATTCGCGATGTCGATGATCCTTGCCGCCGCGGCGCTCTGGGGCCTCCTCGGCCTGTTCGCCGTGACCCTCAATGCCGCCGGGTTCGACGGTCAGCAGGTCGCCATCCTGAGGATCCTCTGTGCCGCACTGCTGCTCGTCGTCGGCGCGCGCTGGCTGCTGCGTGGCGTCGATCTGCGGGTGTTGGCGGCGCAGTCCCCGCGGTTGGTGGTCCATGGCCTGATCGGGGTGCTCGGCTACAACCTCTGCTACTTCCAGGCGATCGATAAGGTCGGGGTCGGTGTGGCGGTGGTGCTGCTCTATACCGCACCGCTCTGGGCGCTGGTCTTTGCGGTGTTGTTCGATGGCGAGTCGGTGACGGTACGCGGGGTCGCCGCCGCGCTCGGCGCCCTGTGCGGGGTGGTGGTGTTGCTCGGCCAGACCCTGTCGACCGGAACGGGGGCGCTCTCCGGGGTGTTGTTCGGGCTCGCCGCGGGCCTGTGCTATGCGCTCTATCCGGTGCTCGGACGCCGCCTGATTGCACGGCTCGGGCCGGATCCGGTGATGGCCAGTGGATTCATCCTCAGCGCCCTGATCCTGATCCTGTTGCCCGTGACCTGGCAGGCGCTCGGAGGAGTGGCTGTTCACCGGGGGGAGTGGGCGATCTGGGGCGCCTTGCTGGCGATGGGCCTGCTCGGGACCCTGCTCGCCTATGCCCTGTTCACCCGTGGACTGAGACTGGTCAACGCCTCGCGCGCGGCGGTGTTGGCTACCGTCGAGCCGGTGGTGGCGGTGCTCGGTGCCGTGCTCTGTCTCGGCGAGCGGTTCTCGCCGACGCAGTGGGGCGGTGTCGTGCTGATCCTCATCAGTGCGTTATTGGTGGCCATCCCTGGCCGTCATCGGGTCAGCGGATCATCGCCGGCTGATCCTTCTCCAGATAGGCCTCTTCCTCGGGGGTGAGTTCGACCAGGTCGAAGCCGGTGATCATTGGGGTGACATGCTCGCGGAAGGAATGTCCGGTGGTGAGCATGTAGACATGGATGAAGGCGAAGGCGAGGATCGCGAAGGCCGCGCCGGTGTGGATCATCGCCACGGCCTCCAGCCAGCCGGTGGCGTGGGGGATGTCGCGCCACAGGAAGTAGAAGATATAGAGCAGCCCGGTGACCCAGATCAGCGGGAAGAGCACCACCTTGAGCATCAGATAGGCCAGCGCCTGCAGGGGGTTGTGCTTGCGCCAGAAAGCCTTGCGGTAGGGGTGGCGCTCCCCCCTGAAGATGCCGAAGCTGTAGAAGCGCAGCACCTGCCAGAGCCCGTGTCCGGTCGGCAGGAAGTGGCGCCAGGTCTCGGTGGTGAAGAGCCAGAACACGCTGAACATCCAGAGGATCAGCAGGGCGCTCGCGGCATACATGTGGATGGTCACCGCGACCTCGAAGTCGAACAGGTCGTGGAAACCGTGCAGACCGAAGCCGGTGAGCATCAGGATCACGATCAGCGCCATCTGGCTCCAGTGCCAGAAGCGCTCGAAGCGTCCGAAGATCAGAACCTTGCGCATGGCCATCAGTGTTGTTCCCCCTTCGAGAAGAGCCGGATCAGGGCGTGGATGAGGATGCCGAGCAGGGTTGCGCCGACGGCGATGATGCCGATGATGTCGAGCCAGCGGCTGTGGTCGCGGCCGGGCAGATAGACCCCTTCGAGTCCGGCGAGACGGCCCTCGGCGGCATGGCAGTCGCGACAGGCGAGTGCATCTTCCTTGGGGGCGACCATGTGGGTGATCGGCCACCAGGAGAGGGTCTCGACGAAGCCGAACTCGCCCGAGTAGTCGAGCCCGAAATCGGCCATGCCGCGGGCGATGGCCCGTCCCATGTCGTAATTGCCCCAGTAGGCGGCGTCATCGACGCCCCAGAGATGGGTGTAGACCAGGGTGGCGTTGCCGGCGTCGTAGGGCATCCAGGTGCGCATCCGCTTGAACGGCCAGATGCGTGAATCGGCGTCCTCGCGCGAGCCGTCGAAGCCGTTGATCTCGATCGGCTGCTGGCTGTCGTCGAACTTGGTATCGATGGTGGTGTAGTGCATCTGGCCATCGAACCAGGCGTACTCGGGCACGATGTCCTCGTCATAGACGAAATCGCCCTTGATCGACTTGTAGGTGTAGCGATGCTCGCCGTTGCCCTGGGTATAGCCGTGCTCGTGATAGCCCTCGCCGTCGCGCGTCCTGCCGGCGGTGCGCCAGTCCCAATCGGTGATGGTGGCCACGCCGCCGCGGGCGAACTCGGGGATGTGGCAGGTCTGACAGGCCACGCTCGAGACATGGTCGTTGAGCTTGAAGGCGCGGATCGAGTCGATCGGGTGGGGCGAGAGGCCGTGGCAGGACTCGCAGGTGGCGACGTCGCGGCGCTCGCCGGGCTGGCCGGTGCCCTCGGTGTCGCGCGAGACGACCTTGTAGCGGCTGCCCGCCCAGACGTGCTGCTTGGTGATGTGACAGGCGGTGCAGGAGAAGTTGAGTCCCGCAGCGTCCATATGCACGTCGAGATCGTGGGGAGGATCGATCAGTGCGGTGGAGAGATCGCCGTGCTTGACGTTGTCGCCGCCACCGCCGTTGAAGTGACAGGTCCCGCAGTTCTCCCGACTCGGTAGCGCGACGTTGCGCGCGATCTCGCCGAGATCGAGCGGGGCCATGTCCTCGAACATCACCGAACAGGCCGAGTGGCCCTCGTTGTTCGGGGTCTTGTAATAGGTACCGGTGCCGTCGTGACAGACCAGACAGTCGATCCTGGTCTCGTCGGTGAAGTCGAAATCCTCGTCCTTCCAGCCGTAGCCGGCGTGACACTGGGCGCACATCCCCTCGTTGCCACGGGCGTTGGTGCAGAAGTTGTTGATCAGGTGACGCTTGCCGAGCTGCTGACCGGTATCCGGGTCGACATAGTCCCAGGTCCAGTGGACGTTGCGCATGAAGTGCTCACCGGTCTCGGTGTGACAGCTCAGACACGCTTCGGTGACCTCGGGGCCGGACTCAAAGGCCTGCTGCAGCACCTCGAACTTGGCATGATCGGCAGTGCCGCCGGTGAGTGGACCGGAGCGTTGGGGGCGTTGCTGACTCGGCGTGTCCTGCGCTGTCGTCTCCTGCGGCGTCGTGTGGGGCGATGCCGACGACGAGCAGGCGACCAGCATCAGGCCCACGGCGACCAGTCGTGTGGTGGTGATGAACATCTCGCACCTCGGATTGGATGGGGAAGGCGTTCGCGGACCTGATCGAGCCGATGAGGATTGCCCGCTTAGGGCTGGTAAATAAACACGAAAGCCGAACCCTGCGCCTTGAGCAAGCGCAAGTCGATCACGCTTTGTTGCCGCTCGCCGGGGACGGCAGCACGCCGGGGGCGAGTCAGGGCAGCATGGCGGGCACGAGCAGATAGCCGATGATGGTCCCGAAGAGGGTTCCGAGCAGGGCGCCCAGCAGGATTCCGTACCACTTCACGCCGTTGCGACTCCTGGGGTTGAGCGGGGTTGGACCGAATGCGCGACATTGTGCGCCGAGCCCGCCGGAGCGGGCAAGGGCGATGGCGATTACAGGGTGCCTGCGAGCCGTATGACCGCGTCGATGGCGCGCTCGAGCGTCTCCTCGGTGGTGTGGAAGTGTGGCGAGAAGCGGATCCCGCCGCCGCGCTGGGCACAGAGCACCTGATGGCGCATCAGTGCCGGGTAGAGATGCTCGCTCGCCACGCCGGGGACCCGGAAGGTGACGATCCCGGCGCGCCGTTCGGGGGGGCGGGGGGTCAAGAGTTCGAGGCCGTGACGATCGATCGCCGCGATCAGCCAATCGGTCCGCTGTCTGATCAGGGTCTCGACCGTTGTCGTGCCGACCTCCTCGAGCAGCGACAGACTCGACTCCAGCGCGTGCGCGGCGAGCAGGTTGGGGCTGCCGCATTCGAAGCGTCTGGCGTCGGGCGCCGGACTCCAGTCGCGCTGTTCGAAGTCCCCCGGGTTGGCGACCATGTGCCAGCCGAACTGGTGCAGCGCGAGGCGCTCGAGTTGGGTCGGGGCGATATGGAGCAGCGCCAGCCCCTCCGGGCCGAGCATCCACTTGTGGCCGTCGGCGACGACGAAATCGGCGCCACTATCAGCGAGCGAGAAGGGCAGCGCGCCGAGTCCCTGGATGGCATCGACACAGAAGAGGATGTCACGCTCGCGACAGAAGGCACCGATCCGTGCCAGGTCGAGCCGCAGGCCGCGGGCGTACTGTACCCAGCTCACCGCGATCAGACGGGTGCGCTCGTCGCACAGGGCGCAGAGATCGCTCTCCGGATCGCTGCTCTGCTCCAGATCGAGCGCCCGCCAATCCACCCCGCGTGGTGCCAGTGACTCCCAGACGATCCGGTTGGAGGGAAACTCCTGAGCGATTCCGACGATATTGTCCCCGGCGCTCCAGGGCAGGCCGTGGGCGATCACCGAGAGCGCCTCGGAGGTGTTCTTGAGCAGTGCGATGCTGCCCGTGTCGGCGCTGCCGACGAGTCGCGCGAGCCGCTCGCGCAGACGTGTCTCGACCTGCAGCCAGTCGAGATAGGCCAGCGAGCCGTGCGCGGCATTGTCCTCGGCGAAGCGGCGCACCACCTCGACGCTGCGTCGCGGCCAGGGGCCGACGGCGGCGTGATTGAGGTGACACAGCTCGGGGGCCAGTGGGAACTCCTCGGCGAGTGGGTGCTGGCGCAGGCTCATCCCTCGTTGGCCTCCGGCGTCGGTGTCGTGGGTTCGGGCGAGAGGCGCTGGACCATGCCCGATTCGGGCAGACGCAACGCCGAGCTACCGAGCGGTTGACGGATGTCCTGCACGGTGGCGGGGGCAGGCTCGTCACGAGCGACGGTCTGTGGCGTGTCCGCCACCGTCGCCGGGGCGTCGTCGGGTGCGGTCGGCTGGTCCGGCTGCTGCTGGGCGGGGGCGAGCGGTGTCGGCGCGGTGGTGTCCGTGACCCTGGGCGTCGTCGTGGTGATCGGTGCCGGTTGCGGCGGCGACGGCTCGGGTGCGCTCTGCGCCCGGGCGGCCTGTTCGCGCCGTGCGCTGGCCGCGCGCTCTGCGGCGAGTTGACGCTGGCGCTTGGCATAGTTGCCGTAGCTGGGGCCTCGCCCGACGATGGTCACCGCCGTGCCCTGGTCGACCTTGGCGAACAGCAAGGGTGCAACCTCGGCGGGCATGCGGATACAGCCGTGCGAGGCGGGTCTGCCCGGACGCGGGATGGGGCCGGCGTGCAGGCCGATGCCGTCATAGGTCAGACGCATGAAATAGGGCATCTTGGCGCCGACGAAGCGGGCGCCGTCGGGCAGTGGGTCGCGCCCGACCTTGACGTTCGACTGGATCAACTTGCCCCCGGAGCCGTAGTAGCGACCGTAGAGGTTGGAGCGCTTGTTCTCGACCTTCTCCATCACCGTGAAGCTGCCGGTCGGTGTGGGGTGACGCGACACCCCGGTGGCCACGGTCGCCCAACCGACCTCCACGTCGCCGTCATAGAACCTGGCCTTCTGGTCGTCGGTGTCGACGACGATGTGCGAGACCCGTCGTCCCTCGCCACGCCACTCGTAGAGCGAGGGTTCCTTGGGGATCACGGGCGTCGATTGTGGCTGTGGCGGCTGTTGCTCCGCCGGCTCAGGCGGGGCCGGCTGTGGTTCCGGCTTGGCGGCAAGTCGTGGCCATTCGGTGCAACCGCTCAGGGTAGTCAGGGCCAGGGCGCATAACCAGAGGGTCCGGGGGCGTGCCAGGGTGCGAAGGGTGGGCGTGGGATTGCTCATCATGGGATTCCCCGGGTGGTTGTGTCGGTGCTGTTGCGCTTTCTCAATATGGTTAGGATAACGTGGCGAAGTTTCGAGGGCATCCGCCGACCTCGAATAACGGCGCGATCGCGGGGAACATGACAACGGTGTTGGACACTGCTCGCGGAGCAGGGCGAGAATGCCCCGAAATCGATGGACTCGTACCCGCATGGAGGGGATGGACGCGTGAGATTCCTGCACGCCGCCGATATTCATCTCGACAGCCCGTTACAGGGGCTCGAGCGTTATCCCGGCGCACCGCTCGAGGCGCTGCGCGGCGCTACCCGACGCGCCTTCGTCAACCTGGTGGAGCTGGCGCTTGCCGAGTCGGTTGACCTGCTGCTGCTCGCCGGCGATCTCTACGACGGCGACTGGAAGGACTACAACACCGGGCTGTTCTTCATCGCTCAGATACAGCGCCTGCATGCCGCCGGCATTCCGGTCTGTCTGATCGCTGGCAATCACGATGCCGCCAGCCAGATCACCCGGACCCTGCGTCTGCCCGACAACGTCCATGTCTTCGCCACCGAGCGCCCCGAGACCCGGCTCTTCGAGACGCTTGGCGTGGCCGTGCACGGTCAGGGGTTCGCCACCCGGGCGGTCACCACCGATCTCAGTCGGGCCTATCCACCGCCGGTCTCCGGTCTGTTCAACATCGGTCTGCTGCACACCTCGCTCGACGGGCGTCCCGGTCATGCCCCCTATGCGCCCTGCAGGCTCGAGGCGCTGCGCAGTCACGGCTATGACTACTGGGCCCTGGGACACGTCCATGCTCGCGAGGTCCTCGCCGAATCCCCCTGGATCGTCTTTCCCGGCAATCTGCAGGGGCGCCATATCCGCGAGTGCGGCGCCAAGGGTGCGACCCTGGTGGAGATCGATCGCGCAGGAAGGGTCTGTCTGGAGCATCGTGCGCTGGACGTGGTGCGCTGGCACCTGCTCGCTGTCGAGATCGAGGGCAGTACCGATCTCGATGCCGTCCATGCCCGCATCGGGTGTGCGCTGGAGCGTGTCATCGACCAGGCCGAGGGACGGCTGCTTGCCGTGCGGCTGGCGCTGAGTGGTGCGACTGCGCTCGATGCCTGGCTGCGTGCCGAACACGAACAGCTGGTCAACGATTGTCGCGGGCTCGCCAGCGTCCACGGCGACCGGCTCTGGCTCGAGCAGGTTCGTCTGCAGACCCGTCCGCAGGTGAGGAGGGGCGAGGCCGACGAGACCCTCGGTGGTCTGCTCGCGGCGATCGAGACGCTCGAACTCGACCCCGAGGCGCTGGCGCGTCTGGCCGAGGGCTTCGAACCGCTCGCCGCACGTCTCCCGGCCGGTCTCCGGCGAGGCGAGGACGACCCCACCGACCCGGCGGTGCTGCGCGCCTGTCTCGATGATGTGCGCGCACTGTTACGCGCACGCCTGCTCGAGAGCGATCCGCGATGAGGGTGCTGAGACTGGAGTTGCGCGCATTCGGTCCCTTCACCGATCGGGTGCTGGATCTCAGCGCGGGTGATGCCGGCGTGCACCTGATCCATGGTCCCAACGAGGCGGGCAAGAGTTCGGCGCTGCGTGCGTTGCACGGACTCTTCTACGGTATCCCCGAACGCACCAGTGACGATTTTCTCCATCCTGCGCGCGAGCTGAGGGTCGGTGCGCTGTTGCTCGGCGCCACGGGTGAGCAACTCCACTGTGTCCGCCGCAAGGGACGCAAGCACACCCTGCTCGATGCCGCTGGCGAAGCACTCGACGAACAGCGCTTGCAACGTCTGCTCGGCGGGGTCGATGCGGCGTTGTTCGAGCGGCTGTTCGGGATCGATCACGAGACCCTGGTCAGCGGGGGGCGTACCCTGCTCGAGGAACGGGGGCGCGAGGCCGAGGCATTGTTCGGCTCCGGGCTCGGCCGGGTGGCGGTCCATCGCGTGCTCGAGGGGTTGGACGCCTCGGCCGATGCGCTGTTTCGTCCCCGCGGGCGCAAGCAGCAGATCAACATGGCGCTCGCCGAGCGGGCCGAGCGACAGCGTCGTCAGCGCGACCTCGAACTCGGCGCCGTGGACTGGGAACGGGCGCGTGCCGCTCATGAGACGGCTTGCCGGGCGCTCGCCGAACTCGATGCCGAACGTGACCGGGTATTGCGCGAGCGGGCCCGGCTCGAGCGCATCCGTCGCACCCGCGCCGACTTGGAGGTGCGCCGGGGGTTGCTGGCGCGATTGGACGGGTTGGGCGAGCGGTTGCATCTGCCGGAGGACTTCGGCGCGCGTCGCCAGCAGGCCGAGGCCCAGCGTATCCGCGCCATCGAGTTGGGCGAACTGGTCTCGACGCGGCTCACTGCGCTCGAACAAGAGCTGGCGGGTATCGTCATCGAACCCCGGTTGCTTGCCGCTGGCGCCGAACTGGTCGAGCTGCGTGAACGACTCGGCAGCCATCGCAAGGCCGCGGCGGATCGCCCCATGCTGATCGCCAGACGCGACGCCCTGCACGCCCGGGTCGTCGAACGGGTCGCCCGAGTCGATGCCGGGGCTGCGCAGGCACCGACCGAGGCATTGCGTGACTGGCTCGATGCGCGTCGTCGAATCAACGCCCTGGGGGAGCGGCGCGAGGCGCTGTGGAGCGAGTTGCAACGCGCCCGGCTGGCGCGCGACGAGGCCGCACGGGCGGTGGAGGATTGCGAGCGTCAACTTGCCGCGCGTACACCGCCACGTTCGGTCGCGGCCCTGGAGCTGGCGCTCGAGCAGGCGCGTGGCGCCGGCGCGCTGGACGCCGATCTGGCCGAGCTCGAGGCGCAGGAACGTGCCCTCGGGCAACAGTGCGCGGCCGAACTCTCTCGCTTGAGTGGCTGGAGTCAGGGGCTGGAGTCCTTGCTGTGTGCGCCGCTGCCGGAGTTCGACGCCCTGGAGCACTGGATGCTGCGCGCCGATGCCTTGGCGCTGGAGCGCCAACGTCTGCGCGAGCGGCGGCAAGGCTGCGAACGGGAGATGGTCGAGATCGACACCGAGGCGCGCACCCTCGGGATCGCTGGAGAGGTTCCCAGCGAAACGGCATTGACCGCCGCGCGTGAGACGCGTGAGCGTCACTGGCAAGCACTCAAGGCGCACGATGCATCACTGCGACTGGAGGCCGGGGCGGCGCTGGCGCGACGATTCGAGACGGCGCTGCACGAGGCCGATGTCCTGGCCGACCGGCTCAGGCGCGAGAGTGACCGGGTACAGCGTTATCAGTCGTTGTGCATACGGCGCGAGGCGTGCGAGCGCGAGCGCGCGGCCTGCGATCTGGCCTGGCGTGAGCTGGAGAGCGCCGAGTGCGAGTTCGACGCCGCCTGGCGCGCGCTCTGGCAAGCCTGCTCGGTGCAGGAGCCGCGCTCGCCGCGACAGATGCGCGGCTGGCTGGGACAGGCGCGGCGGCTGCGCGAGCAGGGCGAGCGGCTCACCGCGGTGCGCGAGCAACGTCAGCTGCTCGAGCAGCGTCAGATGCACGGTGTCGATGCCTTGCGCAGGGCGTTGCTGGCGCTCGATCGACAGGGGCCGGATGGGGAGGGCATGGATGTCTGGATGAGTGAGGCGGCGTCCGTGCTCGATGCCTTGCAACGACATGCCCGGACGCATGAGACCCTGCTCGCCGAGCTGGAGCGGGCCCGGCAGCGCCGTGAGGGGGCTTGGAGCGCCTGTGAGCAGGCCGAACGTGACTGGTCGGCCTGGGAACGCGACTGGGGTGAGGCGATGGCGCGGGTCGGCCTCGCCGTCCACAGCCTGCCGAGCGAGGCCCAGGAGCATCTCGCCGAACTGGCCGAGGCGTTGCAGGATGCTCGCGAGGCGGCCGGTTTTCAGACCCGCATCGATGATATCGATGCCGATGCCCGGGGCTTTCTCGCGCAGTTGCGCGAGCGGATCGCGCGGATCGCCCCGGATCTCGCCGAGGAGCCAGCGGAGCTGGCGCTCCATACCCTGGATGCTCGGCTCGAGGGGATGCGCGCCCGGCAGGAGCGGCGCGACGAGCTGTTGCGCCAGCGTGACGAGGCGCGGCGTCAACTCGAGGAGGCCGGTAGCGCCTCGAGTAGCGCAGAGACCAGGATCGCCGAACTCTGTCGCCTGGCCGGCTGTGAGGGCCTCGATGCCCTGGCCGGGATCGAGGAACGTGCGCGACTGCAACGCGAGCTCGAGCAGCAGCTGATCGCCGTCGAGGGGCGATTGATGGAGACGGGCGACGGTCTCGTGCTCGAGCAGCTCGAGACCGAGGCCGGTGCCGCCGAGATCGCCGGGGAGGCGCTGCTCGAGGCGCTCGCCCGACTCGAGCGCCGTCTCGACGAGACGCTCGACCCCGAGCGCGAACGTCTGCTTGCCGTACGGGTCGAGGCCGAGCATCGTCTGGCGACCATGAATGGCGCCGATGCCGCCGCCACCGAGGCCGAGGAGATCGAGCGCATCGATGCGCAGCTGCGCGATCAGTGCGGTCGCTATCTACGCTACCGACTGGCGGCGATGGTGCTGCGCGAGACCATCGAGGGCTTTCGGCGCAGCCATCGCGACCCGATCCTGGCGCGCACCGCCGAGGCCTTCGCGCGGCTGACCTGTGGCGCCTTCAGCGGGGTGGAGAGCGATTTCGGCGAGGACGATCAAGCGGTGCTGGTGGGGGTTCGCGCCAACGGTGAACACGTGCGGGTCGAGGCGATGAGCACCGGGACGCGCGATCAGCTCTATCTCGCACTGCGTCTGGCGGGGCTGGAGCACCATCTGCGCCAGGCCGAGCCCTTGCCCTTCGTGGTCGACGACATCCTGGTGCAGTTCGATGACGCCCGTGCCCGCGCCACCCTCGAGACCCTGGCCGTCTTCTCCGCACAGACCCAGGTGATCCTCTTCACCCATCACCGACACCTGCTCGAGCTGGCGCGAGAGGTCGATCCGGAGGGGCGGCGGATCTTCATCCATGCCCTGGACCAAGGCGGGTGAGCAGGGGGTCAGTCACCCTGGTCGATCAGCTCCAGAACCCGTTGATGGAAGGCGCGATTGCTTGCCCGACAGGCCTCCAGCATCTCTGGTTGGGCGCGGCTGGCGCCCGCAAGTAGCCGCCAGCCCTCGACATCGCGACAGACATAGGGGGAGGGGGTGCGTGCACGCAGCCGCCCGAGCAGTCGCTGCAGTCGCCCCGGGCGCTCCCAGATCGCCGGGTACAGGGTTGGGGGATGACGCAGGGTGAGAAACTTGGAGTTGAACGGGAAGGCGACCACCCGCCGCCCGAGCAGCATGCCCCAGTACAGGCCGTGGTAGGAGCTGGTGATGATGGTCTCGCCCGAGGCGAGAAAGGCGATGGTCTCCTCGAAATCGGCCTGATCGTTGCGCAGGTTGGGCCACTCCAGGATCGGCAGTGGGCGTGAACGGTGAGAGAAGACCACGAATTCGTGATGCGGCGCCGGCGGGGCGTCGAAGATCGGGTGCATGCAGCTGGCGCAAGGCACCCAGGGGTGGGCAAAGCCGTCGTCGCGGATTCCGACGAGGTCGAACCCCTCGAGGAAGCGAGCGTAAGGGAACTCGGGATAACGTTGCCACCAGGGGCCGGTATCGAGTTGCTGGCCGACCCCCCAGGCGATGAGCCGCCCCGTCCTGGTGGCGGTCCTGATCCGCTCGATGGCGGGCAGGAAGAAGGTGTCGAGCAGACCGCCGCCACCGAGGATGACGATGGCCTCGTCGAGGTCGAGTGACGTCTCGTCGATCAGATCCGCGCGCACCACCTCGTGGTCGGGGAAGTCGAAATAGCGCGTCGGCGCGCTCATCTGATCGCCGATATTCGGATCATCACGATGGAAATTGATAATGCGTCTCATCTTATGCGCCGGCATAGGCTCGACCGTCGAGTACCCAGGAAGCAGGCAACGAGAGCATGCGCGCCGAGGCCTCATTGGCCTCGTTACCCTGTGACTTCACCATGAACACCTTCAGTGCCTCGCCGATGTAGACCATCCGTCGGTTGCGATCGAGCAGGGCAAAACGGATGTTGTAGGTCCCGGGGGCGAGGGGATAGGTATCGATCCGGTATTCGACCTCGTGTTCGCCGGCTGCGAGGTCGGGCCGTTCGGCGATCCCGGCGGTCGAACCCGAGTCGAGATAAACGAAGTCCGTGGTATGGGTGCCGATCACGATCTCGGGTTGTTCGAGCGCGACATGGAGCTTGAAGCGCACCCGGACCTTGAGCGGCCCGCCGGACTCTACGGCATCGGTCGGGCTGTCCTGGTCGTCGAGCAGGGTTACGCTGAGGACCTCCGCCTCGCCGGAGGTGTCGATACGGGCGTGCTTGAGGATCGCTTCCGAGTGATCGGCCAGGACCTTCTCGTTGCTCTTCTGGTAGTAAAGGTCAACGACTGGTTGAGGGGCATCATCCATCAGCACGCGCCCGCGTTCGAACAGCATCACCCGCGAGCAGATGCGCGAGACCTGACGAATGTTGTGACTGACCAGCAGGACGGTCTTGCCGCGCCGCCGGATCAGGTCTTCCATACGATCGAAACACTTGCGCTGGAAGGCGAGATCACCGACGGCGAGGACCTCGTCGACGATGAGGATCTCCGAGTCGATGCTGGTGGCGACGGCGAAGGCGAGCTTGACCTTCATCCCCGAGCTGTAACGCTTGACCGGGGTGTCGATGAAGGCCGACATCTCGGCGAAATCGACGATTTCGTCGAATTTTTCCTCGATCCGCTGACGCGACATGCCCAGAATGGCGCCGTTGAGATAGACGTTCTCGCGTCCGGTCAGGTCCGGGACGAAACCGGCGCCGACCTCGATCAGCGGCGCAATCCGGCCATCCACTCTGATCGTTCCCGAGGTCGGGCTGGTGATGTTCGCAAGCAGCTTCAGCAAGGTACTCTTGCCGGCGCCGTTGTGTCCGATGATACCGACGACTTCACCTTCCTCGATGCTGAAACCGACATCGTCGAGTGCCTTGAAGGGCGGGGTCTCGGTCGGTGCTTGGCCAAGAATGCGGCGCGCCTGATTGACGAGTGAGCTCTTCAGACTATGTAGCTGACCGAGCTTGAACTCCTTGGTCAGATGCTCGACTTCGATGATCGACATATTGAGGTACGTCCATGAATGCAGTCGATAATGGACTGAGTGAGTGATCGAACCGGCAGCGGGCGGAGCATGGGGCCGGTTGGTCCGGGTAACGTTCGATAGCTTCTTCATGGGTGAGAGGATTGTCAAACGTCGGGGCAAACGGAGACGCAACACGCTTCGGTTGCTATGTGGCGCTGGTTACGGACTTGGATGAGCTGGCGCTGATGCGTGTTGGGCTACATGCAGGTGGATCAGGCGTGCAGAAGACGATGGCTTCGTGTTCAGCCCAGTTGCCACGCGGAGCGGGGCCTGAACGGCCCCCACCCTTGATTGCGCATAATGTATATTATGTTAACTCTTTGGCAAGATATTCCCATTGGTTTCTTTTTGGACTTTCCTCAAAAGCCTACCTAAAGGAAGGAAACCAGTCATATAATTTGGACTTGTCAAATATTCGTTTAGATAGTTTATAAGTAAAAAGCAACATGCTACTCTCGATCGACATCCCATAACGGCAGCGATCCAGAATGAGACCAAACCCACCAACAGACCCAGCTCGAGAAGAAGCAATCCTAAGGTTGGCACGCGAGCGTCCTGAGCTCGGACAGGCGTCGATCTCACGTCTGCTCTGCGCCTCAGGGCTCAGAATCTCACCATCCGGCGTCCGCTATGTCCTCCAACGCCACGGACTCGAGACCCAGGTAAAGCGTCTCAGGGCGCTGGTACGCAGTTCACCAAAAGGAATGGAATCACTCGACCAACGTCAACGTGCCCTGCTCGCTCGTGGCGCGCTGTCCGAGGACGAACCCGCCGAGGACGCTCCGCCACGAGATCGCAAGACCCGTATCCTCGATGCGGCCGCAGAGCTCTTCTTCGACCTCGGCTACGACGGCACCTCCATCCGCGATATCGCCGGAAAGGTGGGCCTGTTGCCAGGCTCCGTCTATCACTATTTCCCTTCGAAGGAGGAACTCTATCTCGCCGTACATCGCACCGGAATCACCAGGGTCGAGGCCAGGATCAAGGCCGCCATCGCGGATCTAGACGACCCCTGGGAGCGATTGCGCGTCGCTTGCGAGGTCCATGTCGCCGGAATCGTCGAGGGATCACCGGTGGACAGGATCACCGGACGCAACCTGGCGCTGGTGGGAAAGCACAACCTGCTCAAGCGCATCACGCCCTTTCGCAAGACCTACGAGAATCTGTTCAGGGAGTTGATCGAGGATCTTCCGGTCGCCCCGGACACCGATCGTTCGCTGTTGCGCCTGTTCCTGCTCGGCGGGATGAACTGGGCATGCCTGTGGTACCGCCGCGGCATCCGCTCCCCCGAGGAGATCGCCGACATCATGCTCGATATGGTACGCCAGGGCGTGCAGTCGACGCATCATCTGACACAAACGAACACGGGAGACACCTGACCGGCATCTCCCGTGCTCGATATCGCTCCAATCGGAGCGGTCAGGCTTGCAACCAGGGTACGTACATTCGCGCCTCACCAGAGATCAGGAGCCGATCCGTCTCGGCGTCCACACAGCGCGTCTCCAGGGTGACGATCGGCTTGTCGGTACGGATTGCGGTGATCTCGACCGAGGCGGTGACCGGCATGTCGAGATAGACCGGCGCCTTGAAATTGAGCTCCTGGCCGAGATAGATCGCACCGTCGCCCGGCAGATGATGGCCAAGCAAGGCCGACAACAGACTCGAGACCAGGATCCCGTGAACGATCCGCTCACCGAATCGCGTCTCGGCTGCATAGACGGGGTCGAGATGCACGGGATTACAGTCGCCCGAGAGTTCGGCAAAGAAACGCACATCGGCCTCGCTGAAGGCCCGGGTCAGGGTTGCGCGCTGACCGATTTCGAGGGTCGGCATCCTTGGTTCCTCATTCACATGTTCGGATAGTTCGGGCCACTACCGCCCTCGGGGGCGACCCAGGTGATATTGGCCGCCGGGTCCTTGATGTCGCAGGTCTTGCAGTGCACACAGTTGGCTGCATTGATCTGCAGACGCGGGTCATCACCGCCCTCGCCCACCAGCTCGTAGACCCCGGCCGGACAGTAGCGCTGCGCGGGTTCCGCATACTCGGCCAGATTCGAGCCGGTCGGGATCGACGGGTCGGCCAGATGCAGATGACAGGGTTGATCCTCCTCGTGTGCCGTATTGGCGAGATAGACCGAGGAGAGCCGATCGAAGCTGAGCACCCCATCGGGCCCGGGATAGCTGAGCGGCTCGCTCAGTGCGGCAGGTTCCAGCCAGGTATGGTCCGGCGCATCGCCCGGACGCCGGATCGGTCGTCTGCCGCCGAGCAGGCGCTGATCCAGGCTGTTGACAGCCCCACCGAGCAGGGTCCCGAAACGGTGCAGCGATCGGCCGAAGTTGCGACCGACACGCAGGTCCTCGTACAGCCAGGATGCACGCAACCGCGCCTCGAGACCCGTCAGCTCGCGCCCACCGGGATCACCGACGGCGAAGGCCGCAAGGATCTCCTCGGCGACCAACATCCCGCTCTTGAGCGCGGTATGAACCCCCTTGAGCTTGGCGTTGTCGAGCGTACCGCCCTCGCACCCGGCCAGACAGCCCCCGGGGAAGTGCTGTCTGGGCAAGGCATCGAAACCACCCTTGGCCAGCGCGCGTGCGCCATAGGCGATCCGTCTTCCCCCCTCAAGGGTGGCGGCGAACAGCGGGTGGTGCTTCATCCGCTGGAACTCGTCGAAGGGACTGAGCCAGGGATTGGGATAATCGAGATCGACGATCAACCCGACGGCGACCTGACACCTGCTCAGGTGATAGAGGAAGAAGCCACCATGGGTTCCCTCTGGCAAGGGCCAGCCGGTACCGTGCTGCACCAGCCCGAGCTCGTGCCGATCCGCCGCGATCTCCCACAACTCCTTGATGCCCAAGGCATGATGCTGAGGAGTCGACTCGGCATCCAGGCCGAAGCGCTGGTAGAGTTGCTTGCCGAGATGGCCCCGACACCCCTCGGCGAAGACGGTCTGGCGCGCCCTCAACTCGACCCCGGGGGCATGATTGTCCTTGGGACGGCCATCGGCGCCGATCCCCATGTCGCCGGTGGCGACACCGATCACCTCACCGTGCTCGCCGAACAGCACCTCGGTGGCGGCGAACCCAGGGAAGATCTCGACGCCCAGACCCTCGGCCTCAGCGGCCAACCAGCGACACAGGTTGCCGAGACTGACCAGATAATTGCCTGAATTATGTAAACTCGGTGGCGAGATCGCCTCGGGGATCCGCCAGCTGCGTTGCGCATCGCGCAGCAGATACAGCTCCTCGCGCTCGACCGGGGTCTCCAAAGGCGCGCCGCGTTCACGCCAGTCCGGGATCAGCTCATCAAGACCCCGGGTCTCGATCACCGCGCCCGAGAGGATATGAGCACCGACCTCGGCCCCCTTCTCCACCACGCACACGCTCGGCGCCGGGTCGGCCTGCGCCAGCCGGATCGCGGTCGCCAGCCCGGCCGGACCGGCGCCGACGATCACCACGTCGAACTCCATCAGATCGCGTTCGCTCATCGACGACTCCTCAGAATTGCTCTGCATCGAGCGCCATCAGGCTCGTCGATCCGGACAGCACCGAAGTCAGCGCCGCCTGGGTCCGTGCCAGCACGTGCTCGCAATAGAAACGGGCCGTCTTGAGCTTGGCATCGAGAAAGAGCGCATCGCCCTCCCCGTCCTCGATCGCGCGATGCGCGGCCAGTGCGCTGCGCACCTGCATCCAGCCACCACAGAGATAGCCCAGCAGCATCAGCAACTCGACGCTGACGGCACCGGCCAACTGGCGATCGTCTGGCGCCTCGCGCAGCACCCAGTCGCACGCCCGCCGGGCGGCGGCGAGCCCATCGGCGAAGGGGTCGGCGAGTACGACCAGAGACGCCTCCTCGGCCTGCCGGAGCACGCCGAGCGTTTCCTCCATCTCGTCGAACAACGCCCCGATCGCCCGCCCCTCGTCGGCAAGCAGCTT
The DNA here is from genome assembly GCF_003718675.1 of Marichromatium sp. AB32. Classification (NCBI taxonomy): domain Bacteria; kingdom Pseudomonadati; phylum Pseudomonadota; class Gammaproteobacteria; order Chromatiales; family Chromatiaceae; genus Marichromatium; species Marichromatium sp. AB32. The sequence continues at coordinate 30,352 of NZ_RHFJ01000013.1, read as the reverse complement.
GCGCGAGATCAGATCGAGCGCCTGGATCCCGGTCGTCCCCTCGTAGATGGTGAGGATACGTGCGTCGCGATAGTGCTGCGCTACCCCGGTCTCCTCGACGAAGCCCATGCCGCCGTGGACCTGGATCGCCAGCGAGGTCAGTTCCTGGGCGAACTCGGTGATCCAGCCCTTGACGATCGGGGTGAAGAGTTCGAGCCTGGCCTGATGATGCGCCCGACGCGCACCCTCATTCGCGCCCCGCGCCCGGTCGGCTTCGGCCGCGGTCTCCAGCACCAGGGCGCGCATCGCCTCGATGCCACTCTTCATCGTCATCAGCATCCGCCGCACGTCCGGGTGTGCGATGATCGCCACCCGCGTGCCGTCACGACGCGTGCCCTGCAACCGCTCCATCGCATACAGACGCGCCTGCTGATAGGCGCGCTCGGCAATCGCCAGGCCCTGCAGGCCGACGACCTGGCGCTCACGGTTCATCATGGTGAACATATAGGCGAGCCCGCGATGCGGCTCGCCGACCAACTCGCCCCAGGCGTCGTCGAACGCCATCACACAGGTCGGGCTGCCATGGATGCCGAGCTTGTGTTCGAGTGAGAGACAGCGCACCCCATTGGCCTCAGCCGGATCGCCATGCGCGTCCAGCCGATACTTGGGGACCACGAACAGCGAGATCCCCTTCACCCCGGGCGGCGCATCGGGCAGTCGCGCGAGCACCAGGTGGACGATGTTGTCGGTCATCCGGTGATCGCCCCAGGTGATGAAGATCTTCTGACCGCTGATGCGGTAACCCTCTCCATCCGGCACCGCGCGGGTCTTGATCGCCGCCAGATCCGAGCCGGCGTCGGGCTCGGTGAGGTTCATCGTGCCGGTCCACTCGCCACTGCTCAGACGCGGCAGATAACGCGCGCGCAGGGTCTCGTCGCCGTGCTCGGCAAGGGCCTCGATCGCGCCTTCGGTGAGCATCGGGCAGAGCGCCAGCGACAGGTTGGCCGCGTGCCAGATCTCGCTGACCGCGGCATTGAGCACATCGGGCAACCCCTGTCCGCCATGGCCTTCGTCGACCTTGAGCGACTGCCAGCCCCCCTCGGCGAACTGCCGATAGGCAGCGGCGAAACCGGGCGTCTCCACCACGCCCCCCTCACCCATCCGAGCACCCTCACGGTCACCGACGACATTGAGTGGCGCCAACACCTCGGCGCCGAAGCGCGCGGCCTCGTCGATCAGGCTGTTGGCAAGGTCCAGATCCACGCCCTCGAAGCCGTTCTCGACACAGAGTCCGTCGAAATCGATCAGATGGCGAAGGACGAAATCACTCTCGCGATAGCAATGCTGATAGCTGCTCATGGTTATACCAAGGGAGTCAGAGTGCTTCGATAAGTTCGGGCACGGCCTCGAACAGATCGGCGACCAGCCCGTAGTCGGCAACCTCGAAGATCGGCGCGTCCGGGTCCTTGTTGATCGCCACCACCACCTTCGAATCCTTCATCCCCGCCAGGTGCTGGATCGCCCCCGAGACGCCGAGCGCGATATAGAGCTCGGGCGCGACCACCTTGCCGGTCTGGCCGACCTGCAGGTCGTTGGCGACGAAGCCGGCGTCCACCGCCGCACGCGAGGCGCCGACGGCGGCGTCGAGCCGATCGGCGAGCCGATAGACCAGCTCGAAGCCCTCGCGACTGCCGAGTCCGCGACCACCGCTGACCACCACCCGCGCGCTGGTCAGCTCCGGGCGCTCGGACTCGGCCAGCTGCTCGCCGACCAGCCGGGTCGCGACCACCTCGATCACCTGCTCGAGCTCGACCACCTCGGCCGTGCCGCCGGCGGGCTCGACCGCGGCGAAGGCGGTCTGACGCACCGTCAGCACCTTCACCGGGTCGTCGCTCTCCACCGTGGCGATGGCGTTACCGGCATAGATCGGTCGGCGAAACCGCGCCGGGGACTCGACCGCAATCACCTCGGAGACCTGATTGACCCCGAGCAGCGCCGCTGCCCGGGGCATCAGATCCTTGCCCGAGGTGCTGGCCGCGGCCAGCAGATGGCTGTAGCCGGGCGCGACCGCCACCACCAGCTCGGCGAGATTCTCGGCGAGCCGATCGGCATAGACCGGGGCATCGGCCACCAGCACGCGCTCGACGCCAGGAAGCACGCGGGCGGACTCGATCGCCGCCGCACAGTCATGCCCGACCACCAGCAGGTCGCAGGGTCCATCGAGTTCGCCGGCGGCGCCCAGGACGTTGAGTGTCGCCGGCGCCAGCCGGCCCCTGTCCTGTTCCGCGATCACCAGAGTGCGCATCATCCCCTCCTCCATTCAGATCACCTGTGCCTGTCTCAGCCGCTCGAGCAGCTCGCCGACCGACTCGACCCGGATCCCGCCGGCGCGCGGCTCGGGCGGATGTACCGCCAGCAGGCGCGGCCCCGCTGCCGGAGAGACTCCGAGCTGCTCGGCTCCGGTGTGCGCGATCGGCTTGCGCCGGGACTTCATGATGTCGGGGGCACGGATGAAACGCGGGGTGTTGAGTCGCAGGTCGGTGGTGATCACCGCCGGCAGTCGCAACGCCAGGGTCTGCAGACCACCGTCGACCTCGCGGACGACCTCGATGCCCTCGTCCACCACCTCGAGTCCGGAGACGAAGGTGCCCTGGGGATAACCGAGCAGACCGGCGAGCATCTGCCCGACCTGGTTGTTGTCACCGTCGATCGACTGCTTGCCGAGCAGCACCAGCCCCGGCTGCTCCTCGCGCACCAGCGCCGCGAGCAACTGGGCGATCCCCAGCGGGCCGAGATCGGCATCCTCGGCCGTCTCGACCCAGATGGCGCGATCGGCCCCCATCGCCAACGCGGTCCGCAGCTGTTCCTGCACCGCCTTGGGACCGACCGAGACGGCCACCACCTCATCGGCCTTGCCGTCCTCGCGCAACCGGACGGCCGCCTCGACGGCGATCTCGCAGAAGGGATTGATGGCCATCTTGACGTTGGCCAGGTCGACGTCCGAGTGATCGGACTTGACCCTGACCCTGACGTTGTAGTCGATGACCCGCTTGATCGGGACCAGTATCTTCATGACGCTCCTCCTCGGGCCCCAGTCATCGACAGGGGCCGGTACGACGACGGTCGTCGCCTCGTCTCTCTCCATCACTCGATCTCGGTCGATACGGCGTTCAGGCCGTCGCGACCTCGCTCTGGGCATCGTTCGCCCACTGGCGCAGGAGATACTTCTGCAGCTTGCCGGTGGGGGTGCGTGGCAGGGTGGCGAAGACCACATGCTTGGGCGCCTTGAAATGGGCCATGCGGGCGCGGCAATAGTCGATCACCGCCTGCTCGCTAAGCTCGGCGTCGGCGACCAGGGTGATGAAGGCACAGGGCACCTCGCCCCACTTCTCGTCGCGCTTGGCGACCACGGCGACGTCCTGCACCAGCGGATGGCCGAAGAGCACCTCCTCGACCTCGATCGAGGAGATGTTCTCGCCACCCGAGATGATGATGTCCTTGGAGCGGTCCTTGATCTCGACATAGCCGTCCGGGTGCCAGACGGCGAGATCGCCACTGTGGAACCAGCCGCGATCGAAGGCGCGGCTGGTGGTGTCCGGGTTCTTCAGATACCCCTTCATCACCAGGTTGCCGCGGATCATGATCTCGCCCAGGGTCACGCCGTCCTGGCGGATCGGCTGCAGGGTGGCGGGATCGGCGACCATGATCGCCGCCTGCATCGGCATCCGTACCCCCTGGCGCGCCTTGAGCCGTGCCCGCTCCTCCAGCGCCAGCCCGTCCCACTCGTCGTTCCAGGCACAGGCCACACAGGGACCATAGGTCTCGGTCAGTCCGTAGACATGGGTGACCTCGAAGCCCATCGCCTCCATCCCGGCGATCACCGACGAGGGCGGCGGCGCACCGGCGGTCATCACCCGCACCGACTGGGTGATCGCGGCCTTCGCCTCGGCCGGCACCTCGTTGATCATCTTCAGCACGATCGGCGCGCCGCACAGATGGGTCACGCCCTCACGGGCGATGGTCTCGACGATGGTGTGTGCCCGTACATGACGCAGACAGACATTGACCCCGGCCATCGCCGCCATGGTCCAGGGGAAGCACCAGCCGTTGCAGTGGAACATCGGCAGGGTCCAGAGATAGACCGCGTGGTTGGGCAGTCCCCAGCTCAGCACGTTGTTGATCGCGCCGAGATAGGCCCCGCGATGGTGATAGACCACCCCCTTGGGATCACCCGTGGTGCCCGAGGTGTAGTTGAGGGTGATCGCCCGCCACTCGTCGTCGGGCACCGACCACTGATGATCGGGATCGCCCTCGGCGAGGAAGGACTCGTAGTCGATCTCACCGATCGGCGCCTGGGCATCGGCGAAGTCCGGGTCGGCGATGTCGATCACCAGGATCTCGCGCTCGATGCGCGCCAGCGCCCGACCGACGACCTCGGCGCACTCGCAGTCGACCAGTACCGCCCTCGCCTCGGCGTGTTCGAGGATGAAGGCGATCGCCGGGGCATCGAGTCGGGTATTGATGGAGTTGAGCACCGCCCCGGCCATGGGCACGCCGAAATGCGCCTCGAAGTGTGCCGGAATATTGGGGGCGACGATGGAGACGGTGTCGCCGCGGCCGATCCCGCGCCGTTCGAGCGCGCTGGCGAGCTGGCGACAGCGACGATAGGTCTCGGCCCAGTCGCGCCTGATCGTGCCATGCACCATGGCCAGTTTGCGAGGATGGATCGCCGCGGTGCGCTCGATAAAGTTCAGCGGACTGAGCGGCTCGTGGTTGGCCGCTCTCGGCTCGAGGTCCTGCTCGTAGAGATCAACGACTGGCTCGGACATACGTTCCTGTAACTCCGATGGTGTTGAGAACCGCTTCCCTGATTTTCAGCCGGAAGCCTGCGCCTGCCTGATTGCGATTCGGCAATGACGCTATCACCCCAAAAACTAGCTTGTCAAACGATCGTGTGAAAAGTTTTTCGTGATTGCCACGACATCCCGGCCGGTCATCGTCCCATCGCGATCACGGCGACTCGGCAGCCGCGGATTGATCGCCCCCGGCTCCTGATGCAGGATGGGACGGGAACATCGAAGCCCGACGAGGGCGAGCGGATACACGAGAGGAGTCGCACGGGGTGACGAGATCTGGGGACTGGCCCACCGGGTTCATGCTGATCCAGGGCAACCGGCTGGAGTCACTGCGCGACCTGCTGACCACCTGGGTGGCACGCTACCCGCTCCACCCGCTCGAGGACGAGGTGGTGCTGGTGCAGAGCAACGGCATCGCCCAGTGGATCAAACTCGCCCTCGCCGAACCGCCGGGGGGCGAACTCGGTGGCGGCTGCGGCATCTCCGCCGCGCTGCGGGTAATGCTGCCGGGACGCTTCGTCTGGGAGGCCTACCGCGGCGTGCTCGGCGCATTGCCGCCAAGCTCCCCCTATGACAAGGCGCCACTCACCTGGCGCATCCACCGGCTGCTCGGCGAGCTGCTGCAACGCCCCGCCGATCCGGTGCTCGCGCCGCTACACGCCTTCATGCACGGCGAGGAGAGCGCGCGCCGACGTCATCAACTCGCCGAACGACTCGCCGACCTCTTCGACCAGTACCAGGTCTATCGCGCCGACTGGCTCGAGGCCTGGGGACGCGGCAAGGACGTCCTGATCCGCGCCGACGCCACGCAACAGCCCGTGCCCGAGCAACAGCGCTGGCAACCGCTGCTGTGGCGACTGCTCCACCAGGACCTCGCCGGGACGACCACCGACGACCCGCTCGCCCAGGCCAGCCGCGCCGAGATCCACCGTCGCTTCCTCGCCACGGTCGAGGACGCCGCCCCGGCCCGGCTGCCGCGGCGGGTGATCGTCTTCGGCATCTCCTCGCTACCGCGCCAGACCCTCGAGGTACTCGAGGGCATCGCCGCCCACAGTCAGGTGATGCTCTTCGTCCACAATCCCAGCCGACACTACTGGGGCGACATCATCGAGGGTCGCGCACTCTTCGCCCGCGCCTATGGGCGCAACCACGCGCGCAAGGTCCCCGAGGACGTCGACGAGACCGCCCTCCATCTCCACGGTCACCCGCTGCTCGCCGCCTGGGGTCGGCAGGGGCGCGACTACATCCGTCTGCTCGACGAGCACGACCGGCGCGAGCACTACGAAGGCGTGTTCCGCCAGCAGTCGCTCGACATCGACCTGTTCGAGTCCGCCACCGAGCACCATCTGCTCGCCCAGCTCCAGGACGACATCCTCGACCTGCGACCGCTCGGCGAGCGCCAGCAGCAGAACACGGCGATCGATCCCACCGACGACCACAGCCTGGGCTTCACCATCGCCCACAGCGCCCAGCGTGAGGTCGAGATCCTCCACGACCAGCTGCTCGCCGCCTTCGTCACCGCCGAGGCCGAGGGCCGCCCACTCGCCCCGCGCGAGATCCTGGTGATGGTCCCCGACATCGACCTCTATGCGCCGCACATCGCTGCGGTGTTCGGCCGCATCCCGCGCCGGGATCCGCGTCATCTGCCCTTCCACATCGCCGACCAGGGCGAGCGCCACCGCAATCCGCTGCTGATCGGGGTCGCCACGCTGCTCGACCTGCCGCGAGCGCGCTTCACCGTCACCGAGTTGCTCGATCTGCTCGACATCGCCGCGCTGCGCGCGCGTTTCGGTCTCACCGAGGGCGAGCTGCCCCGGCTGCGCAGCTGGATCATCGGCGCCAACGTGCGCTGGGGACTCGACGGGCGCCAGCGCGAACACCTCGGACTGCCCGCCGCGGCCGAGCGCAACACCTGGCGCTTCGGACTGCGGCGGATGCTGCTCGGCTTCGCCGCCGGCGCGACCTGCGCCTGGCGCGGGATCGAGCCGCACGCCGAGGTCGGCGGCCTGGAGGCGACACTGCTCGGCCCGTTGATCGACCTGCTGGAGACCCTGGAGCGCTACTGGGAACGACTCGACCAGCCGCGCACCCCGGGCGACTGGGTCACGACCATCGAGCAACTGCTCGAGGATTGTTTCAGCCCCTGCGGCGAGAGCGACGAGCTGGCCCTGGCGCGCGTACGCGAGAGCCTCGAGCAGTGGGACGAGGACTGTCGTCAGGCCGACGCCGGCGCCGAGCCCCTGCCGCTGGAGGTGCTGCGCGACACCCTGCTGCGCGGGCTCGACGCACCCAGCCTCACCCAGCGCTTTCTCGGCGGCGCGATCAACTTCGCCACGCTGATGCCGATGCGCGCCATCCCCTTCCGCCAGATCTGGCTGCTGGGGATGAACGACGGCGACTATCCGCGCAACCATCGCCCCCCCGACTTCGACCTGATGGCCGACGACTACCGCCCGGGCGATCGCTCGCGCCGCGAGGACGACCGCTATCTCTTCCTCGAGGCGCTGCTCTCGGCACGCGAGCGGCTGTCGATCAGCTGGATCGGGCGCGACATCCGCGACAACACCGCCAAGACCCCCTCGGTCCTGGTCGGTCAGCTGCGCGACCACCTCGCCGCCGGTTGGCGCTGCGCCAACCCCGACGGCGACGGTCAGACGCTGCTCGCCGCGCTCACCACCGAGCACCCGCTGCAGCCCTTCAGTCGCGCCTACTTCCGCCCCGGTCGCGACCCCCGGCTGTTCACCTATGCCAGCGAGTGGCGCGCAATCCACGACACACCCGGCACCGACGACGACAGCGATCTCCCCACCTGGAGCCCGGAAGGACCGCTCGACCTGCGTCGACTCGCCCAGTTCCTCCGCGCCCCGGTCGATGCGCTGTTCCGTCAGCGTCTCCAGGTCGACCGCCCGCGCGCCAGCGAGCGGCCATCCGATGTCGAGACCTTCGCCCTCGACGGCCTGCTCAACTGGCAGCTCAGCGACCAGCTGATCACCGAACTGTTCGATCCCGCCGACGTCGAACTCGCACTCGCCCCCCGGCTGGAGGCCGCGCTCGAACGGCTGCAGGCCCGTGGCGAACTGCCCGCGGGCGCCCAGGGCGAGTTGCTCGCCGCCGGCATCGGCGAGCGACTGCTGCCGCTCCACCAGCGCTGGCAGACACTGCGTCGCGAGTATCCACGCGATCTCGGGCACCCCTCACCGCTCAGCCTCGAACACCGCACCGACGGCGATGTGGCGCTGCGTCTCGAGGACCAGCTCGCCCCCCGGCTCGGCGCCGAGCACCAGGACACACGCATCCAGCTCCGGCTCAGCGCCAGCAGCATCGTCAAGGACAAGCACTACCGCTGGCACCAGATCGTCGAGCACTGGTTGCACCATCTCGCCGCCCAGCTCAACGGTGAGCCGGTCGCCACCTGGGTGCTCACCCCGGCGGGTCGGCTGCACCTGCGACCGCTCGATCCCGAACTCTCGCGTACCCGTCTCCAACGACTGCTCGCGGCCTGGTGGGCGGGGATGCGTGCGCCGCTGCCGGCGACCCTGGAGACCGGCATCGCCTGGCTCGGACGCCGCGACGACGCCCCGGACCTCGAACCGTCCTTCACCGCGGCCCTGGAGCACAGCGGTTATCTCGCTCGCTGCTATCCCGACGCCTCAAGCCTCCAGCGACATCCCGAGTTCACCGACTGGGCCGAGCGGCTCTATACCGACCTGCACACCGACATCAAGAACCCCGACCAGGCCACCTGGGATGACAGCTGAACCCAATCGTCTCGACCCACTCGCCATCCCGCTCTGCGGCGCCCGTCTGATCGAGGCCAGCGCCGGCACCGGCAAGACCTTCACCCTGGCGATGCTCTATCTCCGTCTGGTGCTCGGTCACGGTGTCGCGCTCGGCGCGCGCACCCGGCTGCAGCCACCCGAGATCCTGGTGGTGACCTTCACCAACGCCGCCACCGACGAGCTGCGCGGGCGCATCCGCGCCCGGCTGGTCGAGGCCGCCGCCGCCTTCCGCTGTCCGGAGACTGACAGCGGCGATCCGTTGCTCGCCCGGCTGCGTACGGAGATGAGCGCGCACACCGACCCCAACCTCTGCGCCCGTCATCTCGAACAGGCCGCCGAGTGGATGGACGAGGCGGCGATCTCGACCATCCATGCCTGGTGTCACCGGATGCTGCGCGAGCACGCCTTCGACAGCGGCAACATGTTCGAGCTGGAACTGGAGAACGATGCCGCGCCGCTGCTGCGTCAGGCCGTCGAGGACTATTGGCGCAGCTGCTACGGCGACCTCGATCGCGCCACCCTCGCCCGGGTCCACGTGCATTGGTCGTCCCCGCTCGCGCTCGAACAGCGACTCGCCCGACTGCTCGGGCTGTGCGAGCACGCCCCGAGGGCGCCCGAACAACCGCCCGAGACGATCATCGCCGACGTGCTCGAGACGCGTCGCCGACGGATCGAGACGCTCAAACAGGCGTGGTCGGAGCAGGATTGGTGCGGCCAGCTCGAGACCCTCTTCGAGGAGGCCGCCGCGCGCAAGGCATTCAACCAGCGCCAGCTCAACAGCAAGCATCGCGCCGATGTCATCACGCAACTGCGTGCCTGGATCCTCGACCCCGAGGCCGAACACCCCGCACTGAAGGCCGACAGCCGCTCCTGGCAGCGCATGTCATCACGGGCCGTCGCCGAGATCTGGAAGGATGACGCCCCACCCGTCGATCATCCCGCCTGCCGTGCGCTCGAGACGCTCTTCGAGCAGCTCGCCGACCTCCCGGAACTCCAACCGCCGCTGCTCGCCCACGCCCTGCACCGGGTTGCCGAACGCATCGAGGAGGAGAAGCGCGCGCGCGCCCTGCTCACCCAGCACGATCTGCTTGAACGACTCGACCAAGCGCTGCAGGGTCCGCAGGGCGCGCGCCTGGCGGCCACCATCCGCCGTCAGTTCCCCTTCGCCCTGGTCGACGAGTTCCAGGACACCGACCCGCTGCAGTACCGCATCTTCGCCACCGTCTACCGCCCCGAGGAGAACGCCCCCGAGACCGGACTGTTCATGATCGGCGACCCCAAGCAGTCGATCTATGCCTTCCGCGGCGCCGACATCCACACCTATCTGCGCGCCCGCGCCGCCACCGCGCCCCGGCACTACAGCCTCGACACCAACTATCGCTCCTGCCCGGCGCTGATCGAGGGCATCAACGCGCTCTTCGCCCAGGCCGAGCAACGCCCCGGCGGCGCCTTCCTGTTCCGCGACCAGACCGCCGACCCGGTCCCCTTCCTCGCCGTCTCGCCCAATCCGAGCCGCGCCGAGGACGACCGCCTCAGGATCGACGGCGAACCCGCCCCGGTGCTCCAGGCCTGGGTGCTCGACGGCGATGAGGGCAAACCGCTCGGCAAGGGGGACTATGCCCAGCGGATGGCCGCCTGCACCGCGCGTACCATCGTCTCGCTGCTCGAACAGGGTGCCAGCGGGCGTGCCACCCTCCCCGATGGACGGGGCGGACACCGCCCGTTGCGCGCCGGCGACATCGCGGTCCTGGTCAATCGCCATCAGGAGGCCGCACAGGTCCGCGCCGAACTGCACCAGCTCGGCGTGGCGAGCGTCTATCTCTCCGAGCGCAACAGCGTCTATCAGAGCCGCCAGGCCCACGACCTGCTCCTGCTGCTGCGCGCCGTCGCCGATCCCTTCGACGAGCGGCTGATGCGTCAGGCGCTGGCCTGCGACCTCATCGGCCTGCCGCTCGACCAGCTCGACCGGCTCAACCACGACGAACTCTACTGGGACGACTGCGGCGAACGGCTCAGGCGCTATCACCAGCTGTGGCGCACCCAGGGGGTGTTGCCGCTGCTCTATCGCGTCATCGCCGACTTCGCCATCGCACCCCGGCTGCTCGCCCGCGCCGATGGTGAGCGTGCGCTCACCGACCTGCTCCATCTCGGCGAGCTGCTCGCCCGCGCCAGCCAGCAACTCGACGGCGAGCAGGCCCTGGTGCGCGCGCTCGAGGCGCGTATCCAGGGCGAGAGCGGCGAAGATGCCGAGACCCAGCAGCTGCGACTGGAAAGCGACGCCGACCTGGTGCAGGTGATCACCATCCACAAATCCAAGGGGCTGGAGTATCCGTTGGTGTTCGTCCCCTTCGTCGCCACCACCCGTCAGGTACGCAGCGACGACCTCCCGCTCAAGACCCATGATGCCGAGGGCCGACTGCGGCTCCATCTCCATGCCGCGCCGACGCTGGTCGAGCAGGCCGATGGCGAGCGCCTCGGCGAGGACCTGCGCAAGCTCTATGTCGCCCTCACCCGGGCGCGCGACGCACTCTGGCTCGGACTCGGCGCCACCAAGGAGCTGCCGGTCACCGCGCTCGGTCATCTGCTCGGGATCGACGAACCCTCTGCGCTCCGAGAGAGACTCGCGCACTGGCCGGCACTCACCACGCTCGACGAGCCGAGAGCGACCACGCCGCTCGCGCAGACCGCGGCAGAGGTCTCGCTCGACAGCGCCCGGCCACCACCACACCGGCCACCACGCCCCTGGTGGATCACCAGTTACTCGGCGCTCGCCCGCCACAGCGCCAGCGAGGAGCCCGACGACACGCCGGGCGAGCGCGAGACCGCCGCCCAGGAGACCGCTTTCGAGGAGGCGCTGGCCGAGGCCCCGAGGGCGAGACCGGTCGAGCCGACGCGCCTCACCGGGCTGCACGCCTTCCCGCGCGGCAGTCGCTACGGCACCTTCCTCCACGGCCTGCTCGAATGGGCCGCGACCCTCGAATGGCGCGCCCCCGAGGGCGAGACCCTGCGCGGCTACCGCGCCGCGCTCGCCGCCACCGCGCTGCGCCGCGAGACCATCGCGCGCCGCTGCAACAGACGCGGGCTGACCGACTGGATCGACACACTCGATCAGTGGCTCGCCGGCTATCTGACGCGCACCTGGTCGCTCGCCGCGATCGACGGCGCCGATCTCCGGCTCGCCGCACTCGACCCCGAGCGCCTCCAGGTCGAGCTCGAGTTCTGGATCCAGACCCGCGCCGTCGACACCGCCGCGCTCGATGCCCTGGTGCGCCGCTACATCGCCCCCGGCGCGGCGCGCCCGGCGCTCGAGCGCCAGCGCCTCGAGGGCATGCTCAAGGGCTTCATCGACCTGGTCTTCGAGCACCAGGGACGCTTCTACCTGCTCGACTGGAAGTCCAACTGGCTCGGCCCGGACGATGCCGCCTACGCTCAGACGGCGATGCGCGAGGCGGTGCTCGCCGCCCGCTACGACCTGCAGTACGCGCTCTATCTGCTCGCGCTCCATCGTCTGTTGCGCGCGCGCCTGCCCGACTATGACCCCGAGCGTCACCTCGGCGGCGCCATCTACGCCTTCCTGCGCGGCGCCGCGGCAAGCTCCCAGGGACTCCATCTCGACCGCCCGCCGGTGGCCTTCGTCGAGGCGCTCGACCGGCTCTTCGCCGGCGAACGGGAGGCGGCGGCATGAACGAGACCAACCGGATACTCTTCGACGAGCTGGCCCTGTGGGTCGAACAGGGTGTACTGCGCGCACTCGATCTCGCGCTCGCCCGCTTCGTCCAGCGCGAAGCGGGCGAGCAGGACCCGGCGGTGCTGCTCGCCGTCGCCCTGGTCAGCGAGCGCAATGCGCACGGTCACGTCTGTCTCGACCTCGGCGATGCGCTCGCCCACCCCGAGACCCTGCTCGCCAGCGACACCGAGCGCCCGCCCGAGCCCGGCATCCACGACGCGCTCACCGCCCGACTCGCCGGGCTCGACCCCGCCGCCTGGGCGGCGCGACTCGGCGCCAGCAGCGCCGTCTGCGATCTCGCCGGCAGCGACGACGATGACTGCGCGCCGCTGGTGCTCGCCGGCACGCCCCGACGCCCGCTGCTCTATCTGCGCCGCTACTGGCGCTACGAGCGGATCATCGAACAGGGCATCGCGCAGCGTCTGGCGCGCCCTCAGCCTCTCGACCCGGCACGGCTGCGCCCACTGCTCGCCGATCTCTTCCCCGCCGAGCACGGCGATCCCTGGCAGCGGATCGCCTGCGTGCTCGCCGCGCGCAGTCCCTTCGCGGTGATCACCGGCGGTCCCGGCACCGGCAAGACCACCACCGTGGTGCGTCTGCTCGCACTGCTCCAGGGGCTCGCGCTCGCCGCCGACCGGGCGCCGCTGCGCATCCGTCTGGCCGCCCCCACCGGCAAGGCCGCCGCCCGGCTCAACGCCTCGATCGCCCCTCGGGTGGCCGACCTGCCGGTGGCCGAGTCGCTGCGCGCGACCATCCCCACCGCGGTCTCGACCCTGCATCGGCTGCTCGGCCCGATCCCCGACAGTCGCGCCTTCCGCCACCACGCCCGCAACCCGCTCGACGCCGACCTGGTGGTGGTCGACGAGGCCTCGATGGTCGATGTCGAGCTGATGGCCGCGCTGATCGAGGCGCTGCGCCCCGAGACCGCGCTGGTGCTGCTCGGCGACAAGGACCAGCTCGCCTCGGTCGAGGCCGGGGCGGTGCTCGGCGATCTCTGCCGCCGCGCCAGCGCCGGACACTACACCGAGGCGACCGCCAGCTGGGTCGGCGCCGCCTGTGGTCAGTCACTCCCGCCCGAGACCCTCGACGATGCCGGCACACCGCTCGACCAGGCCATCGCCATGCTCAGGCACAGCTATCGCTTCCGCGCCGAGGGCGGGATCGGCGCGCTGGCCCAGCGCATCAACACCGAGCCCGCGCCCACCCGCACCGAGATCCAGGCGCTCTTCACCGCCCCCCAGCAAGAGGCGCTCGGGGTGATCGCCGAACTGACGGTCCGGACCCCCGACGATCCCGCGCTGATCGACCTGGTGGTCTCCGGCTACCACGGCTATCTCCGCCTGATGCGAGCGCAGGCCCCCGCCGCGGAGGCCGACAACACCGAGATCGACGACTGGGCACGCGCCGTGCTCGCCGCCCACGGCGAGTTCCAGCTCCTCGCCGCGCTGCGCCACGGCCCCTGGGGTGTGGCCGGACTCAACGCCAGGATCGCTGACTGGCTCACCCGCGCCGGGCTGCTCGACGGCACCGATCACGCCTGGTTCGCCGGGCGACCGGTGCTGATCACCCGCAACGACTACGGGCTGCGGCTGATGAACGGCGACATCGGCATCGCTCTGGAGACGCCGCTGCGCGACGCCGACGGTGGACAGCGGCGGGTGCTGCGTGTCGCCTTCCCGCACCCCGACGGCGGCGACGCCATCCGCTGGGTGCTGCCGAGCCGGTTGCAGGCGGTGGAGACGGTGTTCGCGATGACGGTGCACAAGTCCCAGGGCTCGGAGTTCACCCATACCGCCCTCGCCCTGCCCGACCACCCCACCCCGGTGCTCACCCGCGAGCTGATCTATACCGGCATCACCCGTGCCCGCGAGCGTTTCACCCTGGTCCATCAGAGCCCACGGGTGCTCGAGGCCGCGCTGCGGCGCCGCGTCAGGCGCGTCAGCGGGCTCTGGCCTTCACCACCACCGCCGAGCTGCAGCCGCTGACGGGTTTCATCGGTCAGGATCGTGCGCTCGAGGCGATCGGCCTGGCCATCGACATCCGTCATCGCGGCTACAACCTCTTTGCCATCGGTCCCGCCGGCAGCGGCAAGTCGGCGCTGGTGCTCGATGCGCTACGACGGCGCGCTCGCCGCGACCCGCTCCCGGACGACTGGTGTTATGTGCACGACTTCAGCCATCCACACCACCCCAGGGCGCTACGCCTGCCGCCGGGTCAGGGCCCCGGACTGGCCCGCGACATGGAGCGGCTGGTGAGGGACCTGCAACGGGCACTGCGACGCGCCTTCGAGAGCGACGACTACCGCAACCGCGCCCGCGCCATCGAACACGGTCTCGAACAACGTCGGGAGCGGGCCTTCGAGAAGATCGGGCAGCGCGCCCGCGCGCGTGGTGTGGCACTGCTGCGTACCCAGGAGGGCCTGAGTCTGGCGCCACTGCAAGAGGGCAAGGCGATGGCGCCCGAGGCCTTCGCCGCGCTCGAACCCGAGCAGCGCGCAAGCATCGAGACCGAGATCGAGCAGCTGCGCGAGGCGTTGCACGCGGTGATGGATCAGGTGGCGCGCTGGAAGCGCCATTGCGAGGAGGAGATCGACCGGCTCAACAGCGATCAGGCGCGCGGCGCGGTGCGTCATCTCTTCGAGGAGATCGAGCGCCGTCACCACGGCCAACCCGACACCCTGGCCTATCTGCATGCGGTCGAGGACGACGTGATCGCGCACTTCGACCAGTTCCTCGTCACCGACGAGGAACCGCAAAACCCCCAGGACGGCACCCCCTGGATGCATCGCTACCGGGTCAATCCGCTGCTCTCGCACCAGGACGATGGCGGCGCGCCGGTGGTGCAGTGCGACCTGCCCAGCCCCCGCGAGCTGGTCGGGCGCATCGAGCACCGCGCCGTGCTCGGCGCGCTCGAGACCGACTTCACCATGATCCGTCCCGGCGCGCTGCATCGCGCCAACGGCGGCTATCTGGTGATCGAGGCACGCAAGCTGCTCGCCCAACCCCTCGCCTGGGAGACGCTCAAACGCGCGCTGCACAACGACGAGATCCGCTTCGACTCGCCCGAGGGCGGCAACGGTCCGCTGACCACCGTCTCGCTGGAGCCCGAGCCGATCCCGCTCCGGGTCAAGGTGGTCTTGCTCGGCGAGCACATGCTCTATGCCCTGCTCGCCGAGGCCGACCCGGAGTTCGAGGAGTTGTTCAAGGTCAGCGCCGAATTCGAGGAGCGGCTGCCGCGCGACCCCGAGCACGAACACGCCCTGGCGCGACTGGTCGCCAGCTGGGTCCGGGATTCGCGGCTACGTCACTTCTCGCGTACCGCCGTCGCCCGGGTGATCGAGCACAGCGCCCGGCTCGCCGGCGAGCGCACGCATCTCAGCGGCCAGATGCGCGCGCTCGCCGATCTGGTCCACGAGGCCGACCATCATGCCGGGGTCCGCGGCACCGAGCTGGTCGAGGCCGAAGACGTCGATCGGGCGCTCGCTGCGCGCCGGCGCCGCTGCGACCGCATCAGCCGCCGCATCCAGGAGGCGATCCTCGAGGACACCCTGCGCATCGCCACCACCGGGCACCTGCCGGGCCAGGTCAACGGCCTGGCGGTGGTCGAACTCGGCGCCAGCGGCTTCGGCCACCCGGTGCGGATCAGCGCCAGCGCGCGCGCCGGCGAGGGCGAACTGATCGACATCGAGCGCGAGGTCGCGCTCGGCGGGCCGCTCCACTCCAAGGGCGTGCTGATCCTCTCGGGCTTCATCGCCGGGCGCTATGCCCGCCACCAGCCGCTCTCGCTCGCCGCCAGCCTGGTGTTCGAGCAGTCCCACGGCCCGATCGACGGCGACAGCGCCTCGGCCGCCGAACTCTGCGCCCTGCTCTCGGCGCTCTCCGGGCTGCCACTGCGTCAGTCGCTGGCGATCACCGGCGCAATCGATCAGCACGGCGCCATCCAGGCCATCGGCGGGGTGAACGAGAAGATCGAGGGCTTCTTCGCGCTCTGCCGGGCGCGAGGGCTCGACGGCGAGCAGGGGGTGTTGATCCCGACGGCCAACGTCAGGACGCTGATGCTCTCGAACGAGCTGGTCGCGGCGGTCGCCGCCGGCGAGTTCCACATCCACGCCGTCGCGGACATCGACGAGGCCATCGCCCTGCTCACCGCGACCCCTGCCGGGGAGCGCGACGGCGCCGGTCGCTACCCCGAGGGCAGCGTCAACCAGCGTGTCGAGCAGACATTGATCGAGCATGCTCGGGCGATCGCAGCCGCCCGAGGCGGCTGAAGCCTCGACCTCAGTCGCCGAGTTCAGCCGCCTGTGCGCGCAACCATTGCGGCGACTGCTCGATACCGAGGCGCGAGAGCAGCCGGTTGAGCTCATCACCGTCACGCTCGCCATGCACCAGGCCGGCGATCCGCATCAGGATGGCATCGCGATGGACGGTTCCGCTGGGTAGCTGATAGACCGCGCCGATCCGCATCTGGAGCGCGGTCGGTATCCCCCACTGCACCTTGAGCTGATGACCGGTCTCGGCGGCGCGTGCGACAAGCAGTCGCTCGCATTCACTCGGATCGAGTCGTCCGCCCAGATCGACCCAGCGTTGCTGGAGCACCAGCAGCGCCAGCTCACCGAGACGCGTGAGCATGGCCGCGGCACGGCACCCGGCGACATCCACGCGCAGCACGCGTCCGAGGACATTGAGCAGTCGCATCAGCGCCAGCGCCTCCTGGCGCAGACGGCGTTGGTGCGCCACCAGCACCTCGGCGACGAGCGCGCTGCCGGAATGGAGCGCAGCGGTCACCGCGATATTGACCAGCACCGCCGAACCGACCCGTTCGAGCGCCCTCGCCGGGGTCTCGATCAGCACCGAGCCGTCATTGTAGGGGCTGCTGTTGGCCAGCCCCAGCAAGGGACCGACCAACGCCGGTTCGAACTGGCAGCGACGCATCAGCTTGAGACGGGCCTCGGCATCGAGATCGGCCATCCCCTCCAGCGCCTCGGCCAGCGCCGGATCGAGCGGTACCCCCAGCGACTCGTGCTCGAGCATCCGCGTCACGAACTCGGGCAGGGCGTCGAGATCGTCGTTCGCCGCCGTCACCGCGCCCGACGCGTCGACGACCTCGCGCAACCGCGCCATCACCTCGGCGGCACGGAACGGCTTGACGATATAGGCATCGGCCTGGAAACGGCGCGCCTCGATGATGCGATCACGATCGGCATGTCCCGAGACCATCACGCACACCACCTTGTGGCCGGTGGCGCGAATCGTCTTCAACAGCGCCGTCCCGGTGGTATCCGGCAGGCCCCAGTCGAGCAGCACCAGATCGGCCCCACCATGACGTTGCCAGGCATCGAGCGCCGAGCGCCCGTCGACACAGTGTTCGACCGCGGCCTGGGGCCAGAGGCGGCGTACCAGCTGGACCAGCAAGGGGCCGATGGACTGGTCATCCTCGACGATCAATGCCCGACGCATGCAGGCCTCGACTCAGTCATCATTGGACTCCGGCGTCGACTCGTTCAGGCTCACCCACGCCTGCACGACGTTCCCCCGTCCTTGATAGTCGAGCGCACTGAAGGCGAGCTGACGGGCCATGGCGATCCCGCGACCGTGATGATGGAAGGCGCGCTCCGGCGCCAGCTCCAGATAGGGCGCCCAGTCGAAACCGGGACCATGATCGCAGACGGTGAAACAGATCCGCTCGGCCTCGCGCCGCAGCCACAGCTCGGCCCAGCGCGAGGCCTGTTCGGGGCGGGCCAGGCGGCGCGCGATCTCGTCGGTCAGGGCATCCTGCGCCAGCAACCGCCCCTTCTCCTCATAGCCGATCCCGAGCAGACCGTGCTCGATGGCGTTGATCATCAGCTCGGAGAGACCCATGGCCACCAGCGAGGCGCGCGGACAGAGATCGGCGAGCTGTACCGCCAGCAGCGAGGCATGGCGCGGCTCGCGGAAACGGAAGCGCCCCTCCTGGAGGAGTCCCCAGGTACTGGAGATCTCGCGCTGGAGCTGGCGCAAGGCATGACGGTTGCGCCGATCGAGCAGCGCAGCGTTGACGATCCGTTGCAACGCCTCGGCCTGGTAGGGTTTGGCCAGGTAGTACCAGGCACCCGCCGATAACCCCTGAGCGACCTCCTCGGGCGAGCTGGCCACCGTCTGCATGATCACCGGCAGATCCTCGAAGCGCGGATCCCTGACCACCAGCTCGAGCAGCTCGATGCCGTCCATCCGCGGCATCCGTCGATCGAGGATCAGCAGGTCGAAGCGCGAGGGCTCGGCCTGCAGCCTGTCCCAGGCCTCCTGGCCATCCTGCGCGAAGGTGAAGATCCGTTCGGGCGCCTGGAGGAAGTCGGCGATGATCTCCAGATTCAAGGGTTCGTCATCGACCACCAGCAACTCTGTCATCTGTCCTTCTCCACGAGAAATCCTCCAGCATCAGCGCGGGCGGGCGATCTCCTCGAGCAGGCGCACGAGTCTGTCGGCCAGCCGACCGGCCAATGCGCCAGCCTGCGCATCGCGGTCGCGCGCCGCACGCTCGACCTCGCGCGCCAGGCGCGCCACCGACGGGACCTCGAGATTCCCCGCGCTGCCGGCCAGGGTGTGCGCCATGGAGGCGATCCGTTGATGATCCTCACTCTCGGCAGCTGCACGCAGCAGTGCCGGAGTCCCTGTATGTGAATCACACATGGAGGCGAGCAGACGCTGGATAAACGCATCCCGACCACCGAACTTGTCGCGCAGCGCCTTCCAGTCGATCAACGTCTCCTCCTCGCCCGAGTCCTGTCGCGGCGAGGCGTCAGGGCGAGCGACTGCGGCCAGGGCCCGACGCACACCGTCACAGGTCTCGGTCAGCGCCAGCTCGAGCAGCGCCAAGGCCGCCCGGTGACCGGTCCCCTCGCGCACCGCCTGCTCGAACCCGGCGGCGCCTGCCATCACGCCTGTCAGTCCCAGCGCGCCGGCCCCCTCCCCGAGCTCGTGGGCACGGCGCACCACCAGCTCGAGATCGTCGGGTCGCCCGGTAGCGAGCAGCGCGCGCAACCGCGCGGGATCGGCGCCATGCGCCTCGATGAAGTGCGCGAGCAGCAGCGCCAGGCTCTCGACGCGTCCCCCGGCCCTGATCATCCCCTGCTCGAGGTCCACCCCGGAGAGCGCACGCATCCGCTCCTCGAAACCCTGATCGCGCGCCATCGGTGCCGATGAGCGCTGCAGCCAGTCGGCGATGACCCCGTAGAGCCGCTCGGGATCGATCGGCTTGGCGAGATGACCGTTCATGCCCGCCGCCAGACAACGACGCTCGACCTCCTCGAAGACGTTCGCGGTCATCGCCAGGATCGGGGTCTCGGCATAGCCGGGCAGCCGGCGCAAGCGCCGGGTCGCCTCGAAACCGTCGAGCACCGGCATCTGGATGTCCATCAACACCAGATCGAACACCGACTCGCGGGCCCGCGCCAGCGCCTCTGCGCCATCTCCGGCGACCTCGACCCGCACCCCGACCCACTCGAGGATCTCGCGCGCCACGTCCTGGTTGACCCGGTTGTCCTCCACCAGCAGCACCCTCGCCCCGCGCAGACGCTCGGTCGCGAGGCGTTGCAAGGGTTGCGCGGCTGGCGCGTGCTGGCCCTCTTCGGCGATCTCGAAGGGCAGCTCCACCCAGAAGGTACTGCCGACCCCGAGACGGCTCTCGACACCGATCTCGCCACCGAGCAGCAGACTCAGTCGACGACTGATCGCCAACCCCAGGCCGACACCGCCATAGCGCCGGGTGGGCGAGCCGTCGACCTGCTCGAACAACTCGAAGATACGCTCCTGCTGGGTGGTGTCGAGACCGATGCCGGTGTCGCGCACCGCGATGCGCAGCCGCACCCGTGCAGCATCGCGCTCGATCAGCCCGGCCGAGACCACCACCTCGCCCTGCTCGGTGAACTTCACCGCGTTACCGAGGAAGTTGAGCAGGATCTGACGCAGACGCAACACGTCGCCGACCAACACCGCCGGGATGTCCGACGCGATCTCGCGCCGAACCCTCAATCCCTTCTCCTCGGCGCGGTTCTCGAGCAGGGCGATCGACTGATCGAAGAGATCGGCCATGGCGAAGGGTTCGCGGTTGATCACCAGCTTGCCCGCCTCGATCCGCGACAGGTCGAGGATGTCGTCGATCAACCCCATCAGATGATGGGCCGCCTCGTTGATGCGCTCGACCCGTTCGGTCAGACCCGGATCGGTCTGCTCGCGGCGCAGCAGCTCGGTCAATCCGATGATGGCGTTCATCGGGGTACGGATCTCGTGGCTCATGTTGGCCAGAAACAGGCTCTTGGCCTCGCTGGCCGATTCGGCGGCGCGCTTGGCCGTCTCCAGCTCGGCGGTGCGCGCGCGCACCTGCGCCTCGAGATCGCGCCGCCGGCTCTCGAGTTCGGTCTCGATCCGCTTGCGCTCGCTGATATCCTCGACCAGCACCGCGAACTGTCCGGGCGCAGGCGAATAGGCGAGCAGATTGAACCAGCGCTCGAAATAGGCCGCATAGGCCTCGAAGCGGATCGGTTCACCGGAGAGCGCCACCCGCCCGTAACGCCCGATCCAGTCGACCGGATCGTCCTCGATGCCGGGGATCACCTCCCCGACACGACGACCAATGACCTGCTCTTGGGCGAGGCCGGTCATCCGGGTGTAGGCGGGGTTGACGGCCAGGAAGCGGTAGTCGATCGCATGCCCCTGGGCATCGGTGACGACCTCGTGCAGCGCGAAACCGACATGCATGTTCTCGAACAGGGCGCGGAAGCGCTCCTCGCTCTCGCGCAACGCCGACTCGGTACGCTTGAGTTCGGTGATGTCGTTGCCGATGGCGAGCACCTCGACCAACTCGCCGGCGGCGTCGAACACCGGCTTGTTGGTCCAGTTCATCCACATCTCGCGCCCATCGCGACACCGATTGCGCTCGACCCGGCTGGAGTGGCCGTCGGCATCCCCGATCAACCCCGGCAGCAGGGTCTGCGCGGCGCACGAGGCAGACGCCAGCAGCACCGTGAAGGGCATCCCGATCAACTCGGCGGCGCGGTAACCGAAGAAGCGCTCGGCATAGGGGTTGACGAACTCGATCCGCGCATCACGCCCGAGCCGGATGATGGCGCTGTTGGCGTGCTCGATCAGATCGCGATAGCGCTTCTCGCTCTCGAACCGAGCCCGCTGGGCCTCGTGCGCGACGGTGATGTCGCGCCCCACGCCGAGCACCCCGACCAGCGCCCCAGCGGCATCGAACATCGGGGTGTTGATCGTCTGCATCCGAATCCGCTTACCGTCGGCGCAGTCGAACCACACCTCGTAGCGGATCGCGCCGCCGTGCTCGACCGCCTCGCGATCACGCCGTTCCACCCGCTCGGCGAGCGTCTCGGGGAAGATCTCGCGGTCATTGCGCCCGAGGATGCGTCGCTTGTCGAGCCCGATACAGCGGGCGAACGACAGGTTACAGGCGAGATACTGTCCCCTGGGATCCTTCAGCCAGATCTGATCGGGGATGGTCTCGATCAGCGTGCTCAGTCGGCGACGCTCCTCCTCGAGCGCGATCTCGGCGTGCTTGCGTTCGGTGATGTCGTGCAGATAGCCGTACCAGAGGATGGTGCCGTCGCGCTCACGCCCCGGCACCGACCAGGCCTCCAGCCAGCGCTCACCCCGTCCGGGATGGAGATAGCGATACTGATCGTGACGATGGCAGAGTTCGCGCTCGCACTGACGATGATGCGCGAGCACGCGCGGCAGGTCCTGGGGGTGGATGTTGGCGATGAAGCGATGACTGTCGCTGAACAGCTCCTTCGCACGGATCCCGAGGATCGGCTCGACCGTCGAGGTGATGAACTGGAGCTGTGGCGCGCCCTCGGCATCGAGCCGATAGGCGTAGATCATGCCGGGTACACTGGCGACGATCCGTTCCAGCCGGATCGAGTCATCGTCACCCACCCCCGCCGAACGCGGCACGGCCAGCCTGGCAAGATGCTCGACGAGGGGGCCTGACAGGGCCTCCCAGACGCGACAGACAGCTGCGCCGCCATCGTCGAGCGGCGAGAGCAGCAGCACCGGCAACGCGCCGCTCCCCGTCAGCGCCCGCTCCAGGTCGGCACTCGCGGCGCGACCATCGCAGAGAACCAGATCCCAGTCGTCGACACGGCTGGCGATCAGCTCAGCCAGACCGGGTTGGTCGAGACGATGACGCTCGAGCACATGTGCCGCGCCATCGAGCATGGCATCGAGCGCAAGTGGCGCACTGGAGGCATCCTCCAGCAGGAGGATGTGCAAACGGGGCTGCTCCATGGGTTCATCCGCCGTGGGGCCTCGGGGCCCGCGTCTCCCAAGAGGTAAGGATATCGACACACCGACCATGGGGACAACGCCGGCGCAACTGACTAGGTAGGCCCGCGAGCGGGATGATCCAAGGCGGTGTCGCGGGCAGCCGTCGTGAACACACCGTGACAGCGGGCGCCACAGACCAGACAGCGTCCGGTCTCGTCCAGCGCGCGCGCCACCACCCGGTAGCCGACGCGCGCGATCAACCGTGCCCCGCAGCTCACGCACCGCGTCTCCCCGCCGATTTCCGCTCCCAGGTTGCCGAGATAGACGTGACGCAGCCCGTTGGCGCGGGCGATCTCGCGGGCACGCATCAGGGTCGCGATCGGGGTGGCGGCGTGGTCACGCATGCGGTGGGCGGGATGGAAGGCGCTGAGGTGCAGCGGGACCTCGCAGCCGAGATGCCCGGCGATCCAGGCACTCAGCGCGTGCAATCGGCGCGGATCGTCGTTCTCGCCGGGGATCACCAGGGTGGTGATCTCGACCCAGACGGCGGTCTCGTGCACCAGAGACTCCAGGGTCTCGAGCACCGGCGCCAGCCGGGCGCCACAGAGCCGACGATAGAAGCGGTCGTCGAAGGCCTTGAGGTCGATGTTGGCCGCATCGATCGCGGCATAGAACTCGGCGCGCGGCGCAGGCTGCACATAACCGGCGCTCACCGCCACCGTATACAGCCCCGCGGCGTGCGCCGCCGCGGCGCAATCGAGCGCGTACTCGTGGAACACCACCGGATCGTTGTAGGTGAAGGCCAGCGAGCGACAGCCGCTCGTCCTCGCCGCGGCGACGATCCGCGCCGGATCGGTCGGCGCGCCGCCACCCGTGGCGGCGACACGCGCCCGGCTCATCTCCCAGTTCTGGCAGTAGCGACAGGCGAGGTTGCAACCGGCGGTGCCGAAGGAATAGGTCAGCGACCCCGGCAGGAAGTGGTAGAGCGGCTTCTTCTCGATCGGGTCGGGACGGCAACCGAGCGGGCGGGCCGCCTCGGTGAGCACCAGCGCCCCATCGCGGCAGGCGCGCACGAAACACAGCCCCCGCTGTCCCTCGGCGAGCCGGCAGCGACGCGGACAGAGCTCACAGCACACCCGACCATCGGCAAGCGCTCGCCAGTGACGCGCGCGGCGCGCGATCGACATCGTCCACCTCCCGTGCGTTTTGTGCACTGCATCGAGGTCTCGTGCTGAGTATACTGCTGCCGATGCGGGCCGCCGCGTCCCGACCGCAACGCCCCCGTATCCCGAGACTCTCCTCGATCCACAGGATCGCCCTTAACCCCAGGGTCAGGACCATCGTGTCCAGCCCCTCGACAACGACGTCAGATGCCGCTTATGGTCGCCAAACCCATGCTCGGTGCCGGATACCTGTTGCAAGGCGTCCGGCTCATCACCCGCCCCGGACTCAGACGCTTCGTGCTGATCCCGCTGGCGGTCAATATCCTCGTCTTCTCGCTGGCGATCTATCTCGGCGCCCGCGAGTTCGCCGCCTTCCTCGACCTCGTCGAGGCCCAGATCCCGAGCTGGCTCGGCTGGCTCGAGTGGATCCTCTGGCCGGTGTTCGCGCTGCTGCTGCTGGTGGTGGTGTTCTACACCTTCAACCTGGTCGCCAACCTGATCGCCTCGCCGTTCAACAACCTGCTCGCCGAGAAGGTCGAGCTGCTGCTCACCGGCCGACCGCTGCAGGACAGCGGCAGCGTCGGCAAGCTCCTCAAGGAGCTGCTCCCGACCCTGCTCGACGAGCTGGTGAAGGTGGTCTACGCCCTGGCCCTGGCCATCCCCTTCCTGGTCCTGCTGTTCGTCCCGGTGGTCGGCCCGCTGCTGTGGTTCCTCTACACCGCCTGGATCCTCGCGGTGCAGTACAGCGACTACCCGATGGGCAACCACGGGCTGAAGTTCCGCGAGATGCGCGCGCGGCTGCGCGGCGAGCGCGGACTCAGCCTCGGCTTCGGCGCGGCGGCCGCCGGGCTGGGGATGGTGCCGGTGGTCAACTTCATCCTGATGCCGAGCGCGGTGGCCGGCGCCACCGCGATGTGGGTGCGCGAGTTCAATCGCGAGCACGCCCGCGCCCGCTATCAGGGCCCTTACGAATCGCGCATGACCACGCGCTGGGTGCGACTCGAGATCGACCACCTCTCCGGGCGCATCGGCGGCGAGATCCTGCTCGGCCCACTGCAGGGACAGCGGCTCGAGTCGATCGCCACCGAGGCCCTGCTCGATCTGCTCGCCGGCGGCTGCGCCAGCGATGCTGCCTCGGCCGAGGCGCTCGAGGTCTATCTCTCGCGCGAGCGCGGACAGCGCTTCGCCGAGCGCGCCCGCGCCCGTCAGGAACAGGAGCCGCGCAGCGCGCCGCCGCGCCCGAGCGATACGCGAATGGGCGACGACGAGGCGCGCGCCATCCTCGGGGTGGCGACCAACGCCGACAACGACGCGATCCGTGCCGCCCATCGCCGGCTGATCCAGCGCATGCACCCGGATCGCGGCGGCTCGGCCTATCTCGCCGCCAAGATCAACGAGGCCAAGCGCGTGCTCACGCGTGTCGGTGAGGCGGCCTGAGCCGGAAACCCGACTACCCCGGCTTGCGCAGCAGGTCGACGCGGTGCGGCTTGAGAAAGTGCGCGCCGCTCGGGGTCAGGTGGCGCTCGAAGGCCGCGCGGACCTCGGCGCGGCGCGCCTCGGGCAAAGGCTCGGCGCGATGGCTGACATCGATGAAGCGCGCGGCGAAGTGCGCCCAGTCCGGATAGCTGCCCTCGGCCTGGTAGAAGACCTCGTGCTCGCAGTCGAAGAGCCCGGCCTCGACGGCCTCCTGGAGCGCGGCGAAGGCCGCCGCACGCACCGCGCGCTCGTCGTGGATCAGCCCGGTCAGCTCGGCGAAGGGGCCCCAGTAGACCGGCTCGGAGACATAGAGCGCGCCGCCCGGCGCCAGCACCCGGTGGATCTCGTGCAGCGCGCGCGTCATCAGCGCCGGCGGCACGTGGTGCAGCGACTTGAACATGAACACCTGCGCATAGCGTCCGTCGCGATCGGCGATGGCCTCGGCACCGCCCTCGCGCAACTCGATCGCAGGGGGCAGATCGAGCGCACGGTTGCGCGCCAGCTGCGCGCGATCGACCTCGGTGGCAACCACCCACGCGGCGCCGAAGCGCTCGACCAGCAGCCGCGTCATCCAGGCCGCGCCGCAACCGAGTTCGAGCACCTCCTGACCTGCCGGGTCGAGCAGCCCGGCGAGCACCTCGGGCTCGCGATCGAGGCGATAGGCACTGGGGTCGTTGAGACGCATCTGTTGAACCAAAGGGGAACTCTCCATATCGATCCGGGTCGCTTGGACACGAACGGCGGCGTCTCGACGAGA
The DNA here is from genome assembly GCF_003718675.1 of Marichromatium sp. AB32. Classification (NCBI taxonomy): domain Bacteria; kingdom Pseudomonadati; phylum Pseudomonadota; class Gammaproteobacteria; order Chromatiales; family Chromatiaceae; genus Marichromatium; species Marichromatium sp. AB32. The sequence continues at coordinate 4,359 of NZ_RHFJ01000013.1, read as the reverse complement.
CGCCCGCATCCTCACGCCCCTATAATTGGCGACCACGTCGCCAGGTAACTCGACGGACCGGAGCACCCGGCGTTCGGCACGAGCGCAGCCTCCACCCGCTACCCCAACGACACCACCATCAACGACATCGACCGCAAGAGGCTCGTAGCACGCATGATCGCCCGAATCCTCACCGTGCTGGTGGCGCTCGCCGCGCTGATCGGCGCACTCGCCTTCTTCAAATACGGCCAGATCGCCCAGGAGATGGCCGCCTTCTCCCAGCCCCGCCCGGCCACCGCCGTCGCCGCCGTCAGCGTCGACACCACCAACTGGCGTCCCACCCTCTCCGGGGTCGGCACGGTCCAGGCGGTCCAGGGCGTGGAGGTCAACAGCGAGGTCGACGGCCAGGTCCGCGAGATCCTGTTCGAGTCCGGCGCCATGGTCGAGGCGGGGCAGATTCTACTGCGCCTCGAGGACGATGTGGACCGCGCCACCCTCGAGGGCCTCAAGGCCGCCGAGCAGCTCGCCGAGATCCAGCTGCGACGCAACCGCACCCTGCTGCGCGATCGCGCCGTCGCCCAGGGCGACGTCGACGAGCGCGCCGCCCAGCTCGATCAGGCCCGCGCCGAGGTCAAGGCCATCGAGGCCAACATCCGCAAGAAGACCATCCGCGCGCCCTTCGCCGGTCAGCTCGGCATCCGTCAGGTCGATCTCGGCCAGTTCCTCGCCGCCGGCACCGCCATCGTCTCGCTCCAGGCACTCGATCCGGTTTATGTCGACTATGCCCTGCCCGAGCGCCATCTCGCCCAGCTCCACGCCGGTCAGCAGGTTCGGGTCCGGGTGGCGGCCTATCCCGAGCGCGTCTTCGAGGGCAGGATCCAGGCGATCGATCCGGGCATCGACCAGGGCACGCGCAACGTCAGGATCCGCGCCCGCTTCGACAACCCCGATCTGGCGCTGCGACCGGGCATGTTCACCCGCGTCGAGACCCTGCTGCCGACCCAGGACGCGGTGCTGACCCTGCCGCGCGAGGCGATCACCTTCAACACCTATGGCGACTCGGTCTATCGCGTCGTCGAGCGCGACGGCCAGACCCTGGTCGAGCGCCGCCAGGTCACCACCGGCGCGGTGCGCGGCGAGGAGATCGTCATCCTCGACGGACTCGTCGCCGGCGACCGGGTGGTGCTCGGCGGTCAGGTCAAGCTCACCAACGGCCAGCCGGTGCGCGTGGTCGACAAGCCAGCACAGACGTCGACCGACGCCGAGGGTGAGGCCGAATGAGATTCACCGATATCTTCATCCGCCGTCCGGTGCTGGCGAGCGTCGTCAGCCTGCTGATCCTGATCCTCGGTCTGCGCTCCTTCCTCGATCTCGAGATCCGTCAGTACCCGGAGACCAACAACACGGTGGTCACCGTCACCACCGCCTACCCGGGCGCCAGCAGCGACCTGGTGCAGGGCTTCATCACCACCCCGCTGCAACAGGCCATCGCCGAGGCCAACGGCATCGACTTCATCCTCGGCACCAGCAGCGCCGGCACCTCGATGATCGAGGCGCACATGAAGCTCAACTACGACCCCAACGCCGCGGTCGCCGAGATCCAGGCCAAGGTCGCCAGCCGCACCAACGTGCTCCCCGAGGCGGCGCAGAACCCGGTGATCGACTCCTCCACCGGCGACTCCACCGCGCTCATGTATCTCGCCTTCACCAGCGAGCAGATGACCCTGCCGCAGATCACCGACTATCTGCTGCGCGTGGTCCAGCCCCAGCTCCAGGCGATCGACGGCGTGGCCAAGGCCGAGATCTTCGGCGACCAGACCTATGCCATGCGCGTCTGGCTCGACCCGGCGCGGATGGCCTCGCTCGGGATCAGCGGCGACGAGGTCGCCCAGGTGCTCGCCAACAACAACCACCTCGCCGGTATCGGCAAGGTCAAGGGCAACATGGTGCAGGTCGACCTCTCGGCGACCACCGACGTCAGCCAGGTCGAGGACTTCCGCCGCCTGGTGATCCGCGATCAGGACGACACCCTGATCCGGCTCGACGACATCGCCCGGGTCGAGCTCGGCGCCAAGAGCTACGATTCGAGCAGCCTGCACAACGGCAAGCCGTCGATCTTCATCGGCATCGAGCCGACGCCCGGGGCCAACCCGCTGCAGGTCGCCTCGCGGGTCAAGGCGCTGCTGCCCGAGCTGCGCGCCCAGTTCCCCGAGGGGCTGCAGGGATTCGAGGCCTATGACGGCAGCGCGTTCATCCAGTCCTCGATCGACGAGGTCTTCGCCACCCTCGGCGAGGCGGTGCTGATCGTGCTGCTGGTGATCTTCCTCTCGCTCGGCTCGATCCGCGCCGCGCTGGTGCCCTCGGTGGCCGTCCCGCTGTCGATCATCGGCGCCGGCTTCCTGATGCTGCTGTTCGGCTTCTCGATCAACCTGCTCACCCTGCTGGCGATGGTGCTGGCCATCGGTCTGGTGGTCGACGATGCGATCATCGTCGTCGAGAACGTCCATCGTCATCTCGAGATGGGCAAGAGCGGGCTGCGCGCCGCGCTCGACGGCGCGCGCGAACTGGCGTTGCCGATCATCGCCATGACCACCACGCTGATCGCCGTCTACGCCCCGATCGGCTTCATGGGCGGGCTGGTCGGCTCGCTGTTCACCGAGTTCGCCTTCACCCTCGCCGGCGCGGTGCTGGTCTCGGGCGTGGTCGCGCTCACCCTCTCGCCGATGCTCGCCGGGCGGGTGTTGCACGCCAGCAGCGAGCAGAGCCGCTTCGAGCAGGGTGTCGAGCGCTTCTTCGGCTGGCTCTCCAACAGCTATCGCGGTCTGCTGGTGCGCTGGCTGCGCTACCCCTCGGTGACCCTGCTGGTGGCCGTGGCACTGCTCGGCAGCATCTATGTGATGTACACCATGACCGAGAAGGAGCTGGCCCCCACCGAGGACCAGAGCATCCTCTTCTTCATGGCCACCGCACCGCAGACGGCGACCATCGACTACGACAAGCACTATGTCGACACGGAGCTGCTGCCGATCTTCGAGTCCTTCCCCGAGTACAAGGAGAGCTTCATCATCATCGGCATGGGTGGCGACCAGAGCACCACCTTCGGCGGCTTCAAGATGCCCGCGACCGACGAGCGCGAGCGCTCGCAGATGGAGATCGAGCCGCAGCTCCAGGGCGCCGTCTCGCAGATCACCGGGATGCAGACGGTGGTCTTCCCGCGCCCCAGCCTGCCCACCCCGGGCGACGGCCTGCCGGTGGAGTTCGTCATCCTCTCGGATCGCTCGCACAAGGAGCTCACCGGCATCGCCGACGCCCTGCTCGGTCAGGCGATGGGCAGCGGCAAGTTCATGTTCCTCACCAAGGACGTGAAGTACGAGCGCCCGCGTACCGTGCTCGAGGTCGATCGCGATCTCGCCGGCGATCTCGGCATCAGCATGGCCGATCTCGGCACCAGTCTCGGGGTGATGCTCAACGAGGACTACGTCAACTGGTTCAGCCTGGAGGGGCGCAGCTATCAGGTCATCCCCCAGGTCGAGCGCGCCTTCCGCGACAGCGTCGAGGAGTTCGGCGACTACTATGTGCGCAACGGTGACGGCGAGCTGATCCCGCTCGACGCCCTGGTGACCGTCCGCAACCAGGTCGAGCCCTCCAAGCGCATCCAGTTCCAGCAGCTCAACGCCATCACCGTCTCCGGCGTGGCGATGCCGGGCGTGACCCTCGGCGAGGCGCTCGGCGCGCTCGAGGAGATCGCCGGCGAGCAGTTCCCGCGCGGCGTGAGCTGGGACTACAAGGGCGAGTCGCGTCAGTACAAGACCGAGGGCAGCGCGCTCGAGGTCACCTTCTTCCTCTCGCTGGTGGTGATCTATCTGGTGCTCGCCGCCCAGTTCGAGAGCTGGCGCGATCCCTTCGTCATCCTGATGTCGGTGCCGCTGTCGATCGCCGGGGCCATGGCCTTCCTCTTCCTCGGCTTCGCCAGCGTCAACATCTACACCCAGGTGGGACTGATCACCCTGATCGGACTGATCGCCAAGAACGGCATCCTCATCGTCGAGTTCGCCAACCAGCTGCGCGAGCGCGACGGGCTCGACAAGCGCGCGGCGATCGAGGAGGCCTCGACGATCCGGCTGCGTCCGATCCTGATGACCACGGTGGCGATGCTGGTGGCGATGATCCCGCTGCTCACCGCCGGCGGTCCGGGTGCGGTCAGCCGCTTCGACATCGGTCTGGTGATCGTCACCGGGCTGGGGATCGGCACCCTGTTCACCCTGTTCGTGGTCCCGGCCTTCTATCTGTTGCTCTCGCCCAAGGAGCACAGCGGCCCGCTGACCGACGAAGACGAAGAGAACACCGCGCCCCAGGCCGGCTGAGCCCCGGCGCCCAGAT
>NZ_RHFJ01000136.1:0-640 GCF_003718675.1 Marichromatium sp. AB32 | reverse complement strand
TGTCGGCGCCAAAGCCGCCAGCAAGCTGGTCGTTGCCGCTGCCGCCGACGAGGATATCGGCGCCGAGTCCGCCGTCGAGCCGGTCGTCGCCGCCATCGCCGAAGAGGCGGTCGCGCCCGCCGGCCGAACCGAGGGTGTCGTCGCCACCGCCGCCACGGATGATGTCGTCGTCGGGGCCGAAGAAGAGCACCTGGGCGCTGCCGTCGCCCTGGACGATGTCGACGTCCGCCCCGGTGTCGCCGTCGTCGCCGCGGAAGCTGCCGGGCCCGCGCACCACCAGGGTGCCGGCGCCGGCGACGACGATCTCGACCGGCCCCAGGGGGTTGCCCGCGGCATCGTAGAGCGCGCTGGTGTCGACCACCACCAGGGTCGGGCGGGCGTCGCTGCCACTGCCGTCGCCGAGGTCGATGGTCAGGCGCAGCGGGGCATCCCCCGTGCTCCCCTCGCTCGGCCACACCGGGGTGACCTGCACCACCTCGACGCCGCCGCCGCCGGCGCGGGCCTCCAGCGAATCGATCAGCGCCGCGCGTCCGGCCGCCTCCTCGGGGTCGGCTGCGGCGTCGTCGCCGCCGGTGAGGGTCTCGAGCGCGCTGCGCTCGGTGCTCACCCGGCTGGTGGCGATCAGCCCGAGCGACTCGGG
>NZ_RHFJ01000135.1:0-651 GCF_003718675.1 Marichromatium sp. AB32 | reverse complement strand
ACGTGCATCTGGTGGTGCGGGTCGATGCCGATCGGGCGGCGGGGTGGTCGGATGCCGAGGTGTTGCGGCGCTGGCGGTGTCTGTTCCGGGGGCCGATGGTGGTGGAACGGTTTCTGTCGCCTGCGACGCGGGCGGAGATGACCGAGACGGAGCTGGATGGGGTCGCGGGGTTGGTCGCGACCTATCGGGCGCGGCTGGCGGATCTCTCCTGGTTCATGCGGGTGTTGAACGAGTCGATCGCGCGGGCGGCGAATCGAGAGGACGGGGTTCGGGGTCGGTTCTGGGAGGGACGGTTCCGTTCACAGGCGATCCTCGACGAGACGGCGCTGTTGGCGGTGATGGCCTATGTCGATCTCAACCCGATTCGAGCGGGGATCGCGGAGACGCCGGAGGAGAGTGCGCATACCGGGATTGCGGCGCGGATCGCCGCGTTGCGGGCGGGTGATGATGGCGCGGCGAACAGGCGGCCTCTCGTCGTGGCGCCGTCACCCGATACGGCAAGACGAGCACCGCCAGACGTCCACCCCGGCTCGCAACGCGCGCGTGCTGCGCAGGAGACCGCAACATCCGAGACTGACACCCCGCCAGCCACGCACCCGCCCTCACCTGCCGTGACCGATCACGCCGACAGCTCGCCAGACGCTCGCAGCA
>NZ_RHFJ01000134.1:0-672 GCF_003718675.1 Marichromatium sp. AB32 | reverse complement strand
TTGGTCGGCGAGCAGGGCCTCGGCGGCGGCGAGCGCGACCTCGATGGCGCCGGACTCGGCTTGCCAGCGAGCGATGTTGTTGCGCGTGGTGAGCGTGTCGGGGTGATCGGGCCCGAGGATGCGGGTTCGGTCGGCGAGCAGAGCCTCGGCGGCGGCGAGCGCGGCCTCGATGGCGCCGGACTCGGCTTGCCAGCGAGTGATGTTATTGCGCGTGTTAAGCGTGTGGGGGTGATCGGGCCCGAGGATGCGGGTTCGGTCGGCGAGCAGAGCCTCGGCGGCGGCGAGCGCGTCCTCGATGGCGCCGGACTCGGCTTGCCAGCGAGTGATGTTATTGCGCGTGTTAAGCGTGTGGGGGTGATCGGGCCCGAGGATGCGGGTTTGGTCGGCGAGCAGGGCCTCGGCGGCGGCGAGCGCGGCCTCGATGGCGCCGGACTCGGCTTGCCAGTAAGTGATGTTATTGCGCGTGCTAAGCGTGTGGGGGTGATCGGGCCCGAGGATGCGGGTTTGGTCGGCGAGCAGGGCCTCGGCGGCGGCGAGCGCGGCCTCGATGGCGCCGGACTCGGCTTGCCAGTAAGTGATGTTGTTGCGCGTGGCGAGCGTGTGGGGGTGATCGGGCCCGAGGATGCGGGTTTGGTCGGCGAGCAGGGCCTCGGCGGCGGCGAGCGCGACCTC
>NZ_RHFJ01000133.1:0-861 GCF_003718675.1 Marichromatium sp. AB32 | reverse complement strand
TTACTCGATGATCTTGGAGACCACGCCGGCGCCGACGGTACGACCACCCTCGCGAACAGCGAAGCGCAGGCCCTCTTCCATCGCGATCGGCGCGATCAGCTGGACGGTCATCTTGACGTTGTCGCCAGGCATGACCATCTCGATGCCCTCGGGCAGCTCGCAGGCACCAGTCACGTCGGTGGTGCGGAAGTAGAACTGCGGACGATAGCCGTTGAAGAAGGGGGTGTGACGACCGCCCTCTTCCTTGCTCAGCACGTACACCTCGGCCTCGAAGTTGGTGTGCGGGGTGATGCTGCCGGGCTTGGCCAGCACCTGGCCACGCTCGACGTCCTCACGCTTGGTGCCGCGCAGCAGCACGCCGACGTTGTCACCGGCCTCGCCCTGGTCGAGCAGCTTGCGGAACATCTCCACGCCGGTGCAGGTGGTCTTGGTGGTGTCCTTGATGCCGACGATCTCGACCTCTTCACCGACCTTGATCACGCCACGCTCGACACGACCGGTCACCACGGTACCGCGACCCGAGATCGAGAACACGTCCTCGATCGGCATCAGGAAGGCGCCGTCGATGGCACGCTCGGGCTCGGGGATGTAGCTGTCGAGCGCCTCGACCAGCTTGTCGATGGACGGACCACCGATCTCCGAGGTGTCGCCCTCGAGGGCGAGCTTGGCCGAACCGGTCACGATCGGGGTGTCATCACCCGGGAAGTCGTAGCTCGAGAGCAGCTCGCGCACTTCCATCTCGACGAGCTCGAGGAGCTCGGCGTCGTCGACCATGTCGGCCTTGTTCAGGTAGACGATGATGTAGGGCACGCCGACCTGACGGGAGAGCAGGATGTGCTCGCGGGTCTGGGGCATCGGGCC
>NZ_RHFJ01000132.1:0-881 GCF_003718675.1 Marichromatium sp. AB32 | reverse complement strand
GGTTGTATTCGTCGAGCCAGTCTTCTGCCTGTTGGCGAACCTCCTCGAGGGTGTTGAAGAGCCAGGCATCGAGGACCTCGCGGCGGAAGCTGCCGTTGAAGCGCTCGATGAAGCCGTTCTGGGTCGGTTTCCCGGGGCTGATAAAGTCGAGGGCGATGCCACGTTCGGCGGCCCACCGTTGGAAGGCGGTGCTGGTGAACTCCGGTCCGTTGTCGAGACGCAGACGCTCGGGGCGCCCCCGGACACTGATGACCTGTTCGAGCACGCGAATGACGCGCGCCGAGGTCAGCGAGACGTCGACCTCGATACGCAGCGCCTCACGGTTGAAGTCGTCGATGAGGTTGAAGGTGCGATAACTCATGCCGCTGCTCAGCGCATCGCTCATGAAATCGGCCGACCATTGCAGGTTGGGACGGATCGGTTGCACCAGCGGTTGCGGCGGGCGGAGCGCACGGAGCCGCTTACGCCGACGCCGCAGATTGAGCTTGAGCGCGCAATACACCCGCCAGACCCGCTTGTGGTTCCAGGGATGTCCGGCGCGGCGCAGCCGCACATAGCGCTTGCGGAACCCGGCGGATGGATGGCGCTCGGCCAGCGCGCTCAGCGCCTTGATCAGCGGCCCGTCGTCACGCGGGCGAGCGTGATCGTCGAGCACCGAACGGCTTAGCCCGAGCAGTCGACAGACGCGCCGCTTGCTCACACCCTCGGCCATGGACTCACCCGCCAGGGCGCGCCGCGCCCTGGCGCTCAGAGCTTTTTTCGACGATCTCCTTCAGGATCTTGTGATCCAGGCTCAGATCCGCGTACATGTGCTTGAGCCGGCGATTCTCCTCCTCCAGCGCGCGCAGCCGCTTCAGGTCCGAAGCCTCCATCCCCCCGTA
>NZ_RHFJ01000131.1:0-916 GCF_003718675.1 Marichromatium sp. AB32 | reverse complement strand
TACGTTTTGTACGAAAAGTAATGCCTGAGGCATCTGCGGATGCAAGCAAGCGTGAACATTGCCGAGAAGCTGGCCGCCAACTTGTCGTAACGGGTGGCGATGCGTCGACAGGACTTGAGCCAGCCGAACAGGCGCTCAATGACGTTGCGCTTGCGATAGCTGGGCTTGTTGAGTGTCCGAGGGCGGCCAGGCTTGGGTTTGCGCACGCCCTGGCGCTGCGGGATCACCGGACGGATACCGCGCCGATCGCAGTAGCGGCGTAAGTCGTCGGCATCGTAGCCCTTATCGGCGAGCAGTTGGCGGCAACGGGTGCGCGGACGACCTCGATGAGCGCTGGGCAAGCGGACCTGATCGAGGAGCGGTGGAGCATAGCGGATGTCGCTGTGCTGCCCCGGAGAGAGCAGAAAGCTCAAGGGAACGCCTTTGGCGTCGCAGAGCAGGTGGATCTTGGTCGTCAGGCCGCCGCGACTGCGCCCGAGCGCATGGCTCAGCGGCTCCTGCGGCCCCCTTTTTTTCCGCCGCCAGCGGCAGCGCGCGTGGCACGGATCGAGGTCGAGTCGATCATCCAGGTCTCCAGATCGATCAACCCATCCTCGCGCAGCCGGATGTGCAACCGTTCCAGGACCTTGGTGAAGGTGCCGTCGTCACGCCAGTCGCGAAACCGCTGGTAGACCGTCGACCAAGGACCGAAGCGCTCAGGCAGGTCGCGCCACGCCGCACCCGAGCACAGTACCCAGAAGATGCCGTTGAGCATCAGGCGGTCATCCCGGCGTGGGCGACCGGTACGCTGCGGACGGGAAAACAGATCGGCGATCAGCTCCCAGGCCTCTTCTGGAAGCTCGTAACGTCTCGACATCTGGCCTCTTCTCCTGCAAGAACGAGGTCAGTGTATCAAGCAGGGTTTTCGTACAAAACG
>NZ_RHFJ01000130.1:0-1000 GCF_003718675.1 Marichromatium sp. AB32 | reverse complement strand
CCGGACTCGCCCCGGGCGAGGCGGTGGCGGTGTCGCTGCCGCGCGGCGCGGCCCAGGTCGCGGCGGTGTTCGGGGTGCTCGCCGCCGGGGGGTGCTATGTCCCGATCGGGGTCGAGCAGCCGTCGGCGCGACGCGCGCGCATCCTCGAGCGCGCCGGGGTCGGGCTGGTGCTCGATGCCGAGACGATCGCGCAGGCCCAAGCCCACGCGCCGTTGCCCGCGCCGGTCGCGGTGGCGCCGAGCGGTCCGGCCTATGTGATCTTCACCTCCGGCTCGACCGGCGAGCCCAAGGGGGTGGAGGTCACCCATCTGGCCGCGGCCAACACCATCGATGCGATCAACCAGCGCTACGGCGTCGGGCCGGAGGATCGGGTGCTGGCGGTCTCGGCGCTCGACTTCGATCTCTCGGTCTACGACCTCTTCGGCCCCTCGCAGGTCGGCGGCGCGCTGGTCTGCGTGCCGGAGACAGCGCGGCGCGATGCCGCCGTCTGGCGCGCGCTGATCGCGCGCCACCGGGTGACGCTGTGGAACTCGGTGCCGGTGCTGCTGGAGATGCTGTTGAGCCTCGCCGGGACGGACGAGCCCCCGCTCGGGCTGCGCCTGGCGCTGGTCTCGGGCGACTGGATCGCCCGCGACCTGCCGGCGCGCCTCGACGCCGCCACCGACGGCGGTTGCCGCATGGTGGCGATGGGCGGGGCGACGGAGGCGGCGATCTGGTCGAACGCCTTCGAGCCCGCACCCGAGCCGCTCCCGGGCTGGAACTCGATCCCCTATGGCCGACCGTTGCCCAATCAGTGCTATCGCGTGGTCGACGCCCAGGGGCGCGACTGCCCCGACTGGGTCCCCGGCGAGCTGTGGATCGGCGGGGCGGGACTGGCCAGCGGCTATCGCGGCGATGCCGAGCGCACCGCCGAGCGCTTCGTCACCCGCGCCGGGGCGCGCTGGTATCGCACCGGCGACATCGGCCGCTATCACCCCGACGGGCTCCTGGAGTTCCTCGG
>NZ_RHFJ01000129.1:0-1100 GCF_003718675.1 Marichromatium sp. AB32 | reverse complement strand
AAGATACCGTCTTTCCCGTCAAGCCGCGGAAGCGTAATCGGGCTGGTAGGGACGACGGTTCTTGAACACACCGAAGCAGATGTGGGCGAGTTTCCGCATGGCGGCGCCGAGGGCGACCATCTTGGGCTTACCGCGCGCCAGGAGGCGTTCGTAGAGGTCCTTGACGTGAGGGTTGTAGCGAATGGCGGTGACGGCGGCCATGTAGAGGGTGGCGCGTGCATGCGCAGGCCCGGCCTTGGAGAGTCTGGCGCGCCCCTGCACGGAGGTGCCCGACTGTCGCTCGACGGGCACGAGCCCGAGGTAGGCGGCGAACTGTTGGGCCGAGGTGAAGGGGCGGCTTTGCAGCAACGCCACGAAGCGCTGAGCGACCTTGAGGCCGACGGCGGGGATCGAGGTGAGGAGGTCGACGTCCTCGCGTAGCTGAGGATGGCCGTCGAGGTGGTCGTCGATCTGTTGCTGGAGCTTGGCGAGGGCGGCCTCGAGGAAGGCGATGCTCTCGCGCACCGAGTCGCGCACCAGCGCCGGGGTGTGGGTCGCCTCGACCTTCTCCAGACGGTTGCGCTCGCGGCGCAGGTCCTCAATGAGGGCGCGCTGACGGGCCAGCAGCGCCCGCAGGAAGCGCACCTCGGGCGAGGGCGGCGTCCAGGGCGCGGGCTTGAGGAGCGCGCCGAAGCGCGCCAACACCTTGGCATCGACCGCGTCGGTCTTGGTGCGCACGGCCAGGCCGCGCGCAAAGTCCCGGGCCTGGGCCGGGTTGACGATCGAGACCGTCAGGCCCCGCCCGTGGAGCAGCTCGGCGGCCGTCTCGTGGTAAGGGCCGGTGGCCTCCAACACCACATGGACCGCCTCCGGCCTCGCCCCCTGACGCCCCAGCCAGTCGATCAGCGCCTCCACCCCCGCGGCGGTATTGGGCACCGTCTTGGTCTTGATCTTGACCCGCTCCTGCTCGTTCAGCTCTAGCGCGGTGTGCAGTTTCGCCTTCGAGACATCGATTCCGAGAGACATCATCGTCGTCCACTCCTTGATCCTGGGCCAGTCCTCATACCCACTCGCCTTGTCCATGCAGGGTTCGCCCCTTGGATACCGTTCAGTGTCGAGAC